>JAJBVJ010000251.1 GCA_020859875.1 Rikenellaceae bacterium | reverse complement strand
CCCCCGGCAGCCACTCCCGGAACCACCATCCCTCCAGCAGGTCGTCCCTCTGGAAGCCGAAATAACGGTAACCGTTGGCATAATCGGTGATCGATCCCGAGGTACGCTCTATTTCGGATAGTTTTTCCCGGTACCGGCGGTACCTCGAAACGATTTCCGCCTCGCTCTCTTTCAGCCACGGATCACGGAGGATAACCGGCAAGGTTTCAGGCTCGGATTTCATAATACACTGCATCTATTGGTTGAACTAAAGGTAAAGAAAAAATACGGCGCCCAAAAAGTAATCTGAAAAATTATCATATATTTGTGATCGTTCGTAAAAAATATTAACCCAAAAGGTTTAAATATGTTTAAAAATCATCCCAAGGGATTAATCGGGGCGGCACTCTCCAATATGGGGGAACGCTTCGGTTTCTACATTATGATGGCGATCCTGACATTGTTCATTTCAGCCAAATTCGGACTCAGCGACTCTATGACCCTGGTCATCTATTCCATTTTCTATGCCCTAATCTATGTGCTTGCGCTGGTGGGGGGAGTCGTAGCCGACCACACGCGGAAGTATAAGGCTACCATCATGTGGGGCCTTATCTTAATGATGATAGGATATGTGCTCATAGCTATTCCCACCCGCACCCCGGTGTCGAATTTCGCGCTGATGCTCACGGCCACCTGTTTCGGCCTTTTGGTTATCGCCCTGGGCAACGGTTTTTTCAAAGGCAACCTGCAGGCCGTGGTCGGGCAGTTGTACGACAATCCGCAATACGCCGACAAACGTGACACGGGATTCCAGATATTCTATATGTTCATCAATATCGGCGGTGCGCTTGCGCCGTTCCTCGGTATTGCCATACGCAACTGGTGGCTCCAGAAGAACCATCTGCTTTACGACGCATCGCTTTCCAAACTCTGCAACCAATATCTCGACGGTACGATCGAACCGACCGCTACCGAACGTTTTTCCCAGCTCGCGACCCAGGTTAGCGGCGCTCCGGTAACCGATCTTACCGCTTTCGCCAACGAATACCTCAATGTTTTTACAACCGGTTTCCACTTCGCCTTTATCGCCGCGGCGGTAATGATGGTCGTATCGATGGTTATCTTTTTCACCCAGAAAGACAAACTTCCCGATCCGGCTAACAAAGAGGCTAAAAAAGAGGAAAACGGAGTCCAGGCCGTCAAAATGGACACCCGCGAGATTAAACAGAGGATATATGCCCTTTTCGCCGTTTTTGCAGTTGTAATTTTCTTCTGGTTCTCCTTCCACCAGAACGGCGCCACTCTTACCTTCTACGCCCGCGACTATGTGGATCTGAGCATGATTAATATAAATCTTGGCTTCACCACGATACAGGGGGCCGAAATATTCCAGTCGGTGAACCCGATTTTGGTCGTCCTGCTGACTTTCCCGATAATCGGCCTTTTCGCCTGGCTGCGCGGCCGGGGTAAGGAGCCCTCCACACCACGAAAGATCGCCATCGGTATGGGTATCGCGGCTCTCGCCTATGTGCTTCTTATGCTGGGGTCGATCGGCCTTCCCGACGCTGCCGAGAGGGAGACGATAGGCGGACTGCCGAACGCTATGCGCGTAACGCCGTGGCTCCTTGTCGGGGTCTATTTCATCCTTACGGTAGCCGAACTGTTCATAAGTCCGTTGGGCCTCTCTTTCGTTTCGAAAGTTGCCCCTCCTCATCTTCAAGGCCTTATGCAGGGTTGCTGGCTCGCCGCAACCGCCGTGGGCAACCTGCTGGTTATGCTCGGGGGATTCTTCTACGAATCACTGCCCCTGTGGGGAACCTGGCTGGTCTTTGTCTGTGCCTGCGCAATATCGATGGGAGCCATGCTCGCAATGGTCAAATGGCTCGAAAGGGTCGCAAGGTAAGGGTAAGCGATAATAGAAAAAGGCTCCGGTTCGGTTTCGGAGCCTTTTTCGTATCTTTGGTCGATCATTTACGAGCCGATGCCGACACTGACATTTTTAGGTACGGGCACCTCACAGGGGGTTCCGGTTATTTCCTGCCGCTGCAGGGTGTGCACAAGCACCGACCGGTGTGACCGGCGCCTGCGGTCGTCCGTTCTGGTGGAATACAACGGGAGGGAAATAATCATCGATGCGGGGCCGGATTTCCGCCAGCAGATGTTGCGCGAAGAGGTCTCTCATATAGACGCCATCCTGCTAACCCACCAGCACAAGGATCATATCGGCGGCCTGGACGATGTGCGGGCCTATAACTACACCACGGGCAACCCCGTGGATATATACGCAACCCGCAGGGTTCAGTCGGTTATAAAAAAGGATTTCGATTACGCCTTCGGCGACGACCGCTATCCGGGAGTTCCGGATATGAACCTTCACACGATCGATCCCGCCGAGAATTTCCGGGTAAAGGATATCGTAGTTATCCCTGTCACCGGGCTCCATTACAAACTTCCCGTTACCGGTTTCCGCATCGGGAATATGGCTTATCTCACCGATTTCAATTCCATAACCGATACGGAGCTCGACAAGATAAAAGGAGTCGAATTGCTCGTTATAAATGCCTTGCGTAAAGAGCCCCACCTTTCACATTTCACTCTCGAAGAAGCGGTGCTGATCGGCAGAAAGGCTGGTGCGGCCAATATCTACCTTACGCACATATCCCACCAGATGGGGCTATACCGGGAAGTGGAGCCCCTGCTTCCCGACGGGGTTCATCTCTCTTACGACGGACTTACGATAGAATTCGGGGCAAATTAATTCAGCAAAATGGATTTCACAGGAAAAACAGTCGTGATAACGGGCGCCTCCTCGGGCATCGGTCTGGCGCTTGCCCGCTGCTTCTCGGCGGCCGGCGCGAACATCGTAGCCGGGGCGCGGAGCGCGGAAAAACTCTCCGCACTCCAGGCGGAGATCGAGTCCAAAGGCGGAAAGATAAAAGTTCAATCCACCGACGTTACCCGAGAGGGGGATTGCAAAGCGCTTATCGAGGGGGCCGTAGAAACCTTCGGGGGGATCGACGTTATGATATGTAATGCGGGTATCTCGATGAGGGCTCTGTTCGATGACTTGGAACTGTCGGTACTCCACCGACTTATGGACGTCAATTTCTGGGGGACGGTCTATTGTGCGAAATACGCCCTGCCATACCTGCAGGCCTCCCGGGGCTCGCTCGTGGGGGTTTCATCCGTGGCCGGCATACACGGCCTGCCCGGAAGAACCGGATATTCGGCATCAAAATATGCCATGACGGGATTCCTCGAAACCGTGCGCATCGAGAACCTGAAAAAAGGGCTGCATGTGATGATCGCCTGTCCCGGGTTTACGGCCTCCAATGTCCGTTTCGCCGCTCTTACGGCCGACGGCTCCTCGCAGGGAGAGACCCCGCGGGACGAGGGCCGGATGATGTCGGCGGAGGAAGCAGCGGCAAGGATAATTAAAGGGGTGGCCAGAAGGAAGAGAACCGTGTTGATGGATTTTAACGGCCGGGCCACGGCCTTTATAAAAAAATTCGCACCCGGCCTGCTCGATAAAATGTTCTACGGCCACATGGCCAAGGAACCCGATTCGCCCCTGAAATAAGTTACCACTTGGCCGAAAAATTGCAGAACCGGGAGTAAATAGCGGTAGATACAGCCGGGGTAAAAAAGGGGCAACCGCCCTTCGACCATATTTAAAATTGATTTAAAGTGCCGGATGCGCTTTTTTCACAAAATCCGGGTTAATTTTGCAACTTTAATAATTCACGAATGAATATCCTCATTATAAACGGCCCCAACCTGAACCTATTGGGCAAACGGGAACCATCGGTCTACGGCCACAGGGACTTCGAGGATTACCTCGAAGAGCTGAGGAAAAAATTTCCGGCGGATACTATCGACTATTACCAGTCGAATGTCGAGGGTGAACTCATAAATGCGCTACATGCGGCGGACGGCAATTCCTATGACGGCATCCTGCTCAATGCGGGCGGCTACACCCACACCTCGGTGGCTATAAGGGATGCCATCGGGGCCATATCCACGCCCGTAGTAGAGGTGCATATATCCTCGATCCTCGCGCGCGAGGAGTTTCGCCACGAATCCCTCCTGGCTCCCAAATGCCTCGGGTCGATCATGGGCTTCGGGCTCGATTCTTACCGTCTCGGGGTCTTGGCCGTAAAAAAATAATAAACAGGAAATAAGTTAATATATGGACAAAAGAACAAAGATAGTCGCCACCATATCGGACTTCCGCTGTGATGTGGACTATATCCAGTCGCTCTACGATGCGGGAATGAATGCCGTGCGGATCAACACGGCGCACGCACCGATCGAAGGCGCGCAAAAGATCATTGAGAATGTCAGGCAGGTATCGGATCAGATACCGATAATAATCGACACCAAAGGGCCCGAGATACGGGTTACCGGAATGGAGGGGGACAACGAGAAAGGCATTCCCTTTAAAGCGGGCGATACGGTACGGATAAAAGGCACCGCCGCCAACCAGCCCTCAACTGCTGAGATGATCTATATGAACGATGCCTCGATATTCGACGATGTGCCGCAGGGAGCCCGCATCCTTATCGAGGACGGGGAGATCGAGCTCATCGTAAAAGATAAGCAGGACGAGACCCTGATTTGCGAAATGGTAAACGACGCTACCATCAAGCCCCGCAAAAATGTCAATGTTCCGGGGGTAGAGATCAACCTGCCGTCCATCACCGAAAAAGACAGGGATTATATCCTGTGGGCCATCGAAAACGACATAGATTTTATCGCCCACTCCTTCGTCCGTTCGAAGGAAGATGTGCTTGCCGTAAAACAGATACTGCGCGAACATAACAGCCCCATAAAGATAATCTCAAAGATCGAGAACCGCGAAGGGGTGAACAATATCGACGAGATTTTGATGGAGACCTACGGGGTAATGGTGGCCCGCGGAGACCTCGGCGTGGAGATCCCGGCCGAGGAAATACCCGTCACACAAAGGTATATCGTGCGCAAGTGTATAGAGAGCAAGAGCCCCGTTATTATCGCAACCCAGATGCTCCAGTCGATGATTAGCAGTCCCCGGCCTACTCGGGCGGAGGTGAGCGACATAGCGGGCGCAATCTACCAGCGGGTCGACGCCATCATGCTGAGCGGCGAAACGGCCAACGGAGATTACCCCGTGGAGGCGGTTTCGACCATGGCCCGGGTGGCACGCCAAATCGAACTCGATACATCTTCTCATAACCCCGACAGCGACATGAATATGGTGCGGATCAATAACGAAGTAACCGCACAGCTCTCGCGTTCGGCCGTGCGTGCGACGCTCAACCTCCCGGTCAAGGCGATCGTTATCGACACCCTATCTGGGCGTACCGGCCGCTATCTTTCCGCATTCCGCAGCCAAAAACCGGTTTACGCGGTATGCTACCGTAAGAGCGTAATGCGCCAGCTCGGGCTCTCCTACGGCGTATATGCCATTTACCGCGAGCCCTCGGAAACGCACAACAGTTTCCTTTTGAGCATCCTTTATTACCTCGAACGTAAAAAATGGCTGTATAAGGAGGATATGATCGTAGTTGTGGGCGGCAGTTTCGGCGCGGCCAAAGGAGCCTCCTTTATGGAGATAGGCAATGTGCTGAACCTCCAGCATAAAGCCATGAACAATGAAGTCACCTGCAACAAGGAATAGGAGGCCGGCTATCCCGGTTCCATAAGGGAACGCCCGGCGATGTTTCGCCGGGCGTTCCCTTTCCGGCAAAAACCGTATATTTACGAACATTTATTACACAGGTGCAGTACAGGAAAAAAGTAATTTCCGGATTCATGTGGTCGGCAGGGGAGAAATTTGCCACTGCCGCCGTTCGTATTTTGTCCGGGATCATTGTCCTGCGCTATCTTTTTCCGGCCGAGTTCGGGGTCGTGGAACTGCTTGCAATCTTTTCTTTCATCGCTTACACGATCGTCGACAGCGGCTTCTCCCAAGCCCTTATACGTAAAAAGGATGCGGGGGAGAAGGATTACAATTCGATTTTCTATCTGAATGTAGCCATCGCCCTGGCGCTCTATATACTACTGGTAGGCCTCTCCTGGCCTCTTGCCCGGTTTTTCGGCCAGGCGACACTCACCTCCATAGCACCTGTTCTTTTTCTGACCCTTCCGCTGAGCGCGCTCGGACTAATCCAAACTACTCTGATGTCCAGAAAAATGGATTTTGGGGCACTGTCGAAAATATCCTTTACCGCTACCATTCTCTCCTGCGCTCTGCTTATAATCCTCGCGGCGATGGGCTTCGGCCCCTGGGCTCTTGTATGGCAGTCGGTTGCCAACGAACTCATAAAAACCGTATTGCTATGGATTGCAAGCCGCTGGAGGCCGAAGCGCATATTTTCGACGGACTCCGTGCGCGAACTCTACTCGTTCGGTTCCCGGCTGTTCCTTACGGGGATCATCAACCAGATATTCGGTAGGGTCAGTACAGTAATAATCGGCCGTTTTCACTCGGTGGCCCAAGTGGGGTATTACAATCAGTCCCTCAAATTCAAGGACAGTATCGCCGCGGCCCTCGGCCAGTCGGTACATAATGTGAGTTATCCGGCCCTTGCCTCCTTTCAGGATAATGAAGATAAGCTGCGGATGGCTTCACGGCAGGTTGTCCAGGTTCTCTCTTTTATCCTCTTTCCTGTCATGGCAGGCCTTATCGCCGTCGCTCCGGAGGGTTTCGCGGGAGCCGGAGGGGAGAAATGGCTCCCCGCGGTGGGCTATTTCCGGATCTTCTGCCTGGCCGCCTTTTTTATGCCGCTGTCCAATGCCGCCATTAACATACTTCGGGCAAAAGGGCTCGGAAATACGATCCTGCGGGCCGAGATCATAAAGAAAATATTTGCCGCCGGAGCAATAACCATTGCGGCATTTCTCGGGGTAAAAGCGCTTGCCTGGGCATATGTGGTCTGGAACGGTTTTGAAATGGCGGTGAACTGTTATCTTGCCAGAAAAACCAACGGCTATGGCTTCCGGATGCAGATGGCCGATACCATGCCGTATCTTGCCATGTCCGTAGCCATGTACACTGCCGTTCAGGCCGTCGGTATTGCGGCGATATATACCTTCCCGGAGTTATCGGAAAGCTGCTTGGGGTGCGGGATAACGGTCGCCGTAAAGGCGGTGGCCGGGATCGCCGTTTATTTGCTTCTTTCCGTGGTCTTCAAACCGGCCGCGTGGTCTGAAGCCAGATCGGTAATTAAAGGAATAGCTGCCGAAAGATACGGCAGCTATCCACAAGATGCATAATATAATATTTATTACCCCTAAATATTAAATAGCCAGATTATTAAATA
>JAJBVJ010000093.1 GCA_020859875.1 Rikenellaceae bacterium | reverse complement strand
ACGTCCGTTCGACCCGTTGGAAATATATCCCGCCAGATTACTGTTGTCGATCTTGTTCCAGGTTATCATCGGGGTTATCCCGATCTCGGAGGTTTGGTACATCCCGAGGCCGGCCGGGTTAATGTGCATCGACACCAGGTCGGCGCCGAGCGATGTAAAGGCACTTCCCATGGCCACGCTCCGTGCCGTGCCGAATTGAGTGCCGGTGCTGGACAGGCGAAAGAGGTCGGTGTGGGTTAGATCCGACTGGGTCATCAGGATCCCCGTCTGCCCGTAGCCGGCCGAAGAAAGAGCCGACATGGCTAAGGCTGCAAACAAATATGCCTTGTTTTTCATAAAGTTTCCGGATTAAGTGGGTATAAAAAGGGCCCCGGCCTAAAGGGCAGGGGCCCCAAAATATATCAGGGTATATTATCTTCCGCGTGACGAACCGCCGGAGCTGCTCCGGGAGCTCGATCCGCTGCTCGAACTTCCCCGCGATGCGGCGCCCGAACTCGAGCTGCTGCTTCCGCGTGACGATCCGCTCGAGTAGGAGCTGCTGCTGCCTCTGGACGTACTGCTGGAGCTCGAAGTCGAACTTCCGCGCGAGGAGCTGCTGCTCGATGAGGTGGAACTTCCCCTCGAAGTAGTGCTCGAACCGGTTGCCGAACTTTGGCGCGAGGTCGAACTCGACCCGCTCGTAGCTGCCGAACCGCGCGATGTGGTGCTGCTGCCCGAGGTTGCCGCAGAGCCCCGTGACGTGGAAGAACTCGTGCTGTATCCGCTTCCGCGCGAGGTCGTTGTGGAATTTCCGCGCGAAGTGGACGAGGTCGAATAGGAGTTCCTCGAGGTTGTGGTCGAGCGGTAGCCGTTAGACCAAGATGGGTTGTTGCGGCGGTAGGAGTAGTCGCCGCGGTAGCGTCCCCCGTAGTTGTGGTAGCCGTAGTGATGGTAATGCGGGCGGTAGTAGCCCCATCCCCATCCGTAGTAGGGGTAGTGCCAGCCGTATGCCGGGCCCCACGGGCCGTAGTAATGGCTGCCCCAGTAGTAGTTGCGCCATCCCCAGTACCAGCTTGCGTTCAACCCCCAGTAGGGTGTTCCCCACCCGAAGGTGAAGCTGACGGTGGGCGAACGCCAAGAACCGAACATTGCGGTGATATATTTGGGTTCTACCCAAACTTCGTCGCCCATAACGATCACGTTATAAAAGGCCGGATCGTAGGCCGAAGCGTACCATCCAGCACTGCTGTAACGCAGGTTATAGTAGCTGGAGGGCATCCGGTAGCTGGGCGAACTGAATCCCCTCAGCCTTCTCTCGTATGCGCTCTCGTAGGTGTCGGCGAGTATATCCTGATAGGGATTACCCGTGTACTCTTCGAACTCGATCTCCATCTGGTTAGCCTCTGCGGCAGCGATAAGAGCCCTGAGTTTTGCGGCGCGCGCTTCGGCTTCCGCCTGGGCCGCTTCCGCTTCCGCTCTCTCCCTCTGCGCGATGGCTACCCTGTTATGGGTACCGTACAGGTCGTCACCGGGCCGCGATGCCGACGAGTACGTAGATGTCGAACACCCGGCCGTAAGGGCGGCAAGTCCGATCGCCATCGTACCTGATACCAGTTTTCTCATCTTTCTCATATTTTCACTCTTTAATTAACTGCAGGACACAATTATCTATATTTGAAACGAAAATAATGCCGTATTCAGTATGCGGTGTTTAAATATTTCGTACGGTTTTTTGCAATGCCGTAAAAAGTCTAACTAAAAAAGGGGGCTTACCGGTCTGCTTCATAATACCCGTACGGGAATGGTTCATCACACCTCGGCCATTTTCCCCGCTTAGCCGTTTCGACCCGCACTTTCTCCATGCCCCCTTTAACGTAAGATGCGCCGGGAGCCCTTTGCGTTGCACGGGATCCGGTGGCCCCGGGCCGGGTAACCCTCTGTTGTGTAAATATAGGAAAAAACGATTAAAAAGGGGGAAAAGTAGTACCTTTGCGGCTGTTATTATAGAAATTTACTATGGCCAAGGAATTAAAGGAACTGACAAGCCGCGAGGAGAACTATTCCCAGTGGTACAACGATCTGGTGGTGAAGGCCGGGCTCGCCGAATATTCGGCCGTCCGCGGGTCGATGGTCATCAAACCCTACGGGTATGCCATATGGGAGAAGATGCAGCGCGCCCTGGACGATATGTTCAAACAGACGGGCCATGTGAACGCCTACTTTCCGCTGTTCATCCCCAAATCGTTTTTCAGCAAGGAGGCCAAACATGTAGAGGGCTTTGCCAAGGAGTGTGCCGTGGTAACCCACTACCGACTTATGAACGCCCCCGACGGGAGCGGCGTGGTGGTGGATCCGGAGGCGAAGCTGGAAGAAGAACTGATCGTACGGCCCACCTCGGAGACAATCATATGGAACACCTACAAAAACTGGATACAGTCCTACCGCGACCTGCCCATCCTGTGCAACCAGTGGGCGAACGTGGTGCGGTGGGAGATGCGCACGCGCCTGTTCCTCAGAACGGCCGAATTCCTCTGGCAGGAGGGCCATACGGCCCACGAGACACGACAGGAGGCCGAAGAGGAGACCCTGCGCATGGTGAACGTCTACCGCGACTTTGCCGAGCAGTGGATGGGAGTCCCGGTGGTCGTAGGCCATAAATCGGAAAACGAAAGGTTCGCGGGAGCCGAGGATACGCTGACCATAGAAGCATTGATGCAGGACGGTAAGGCCCTGCAGAGCGGCACATCGCACTTCCTCGGGCAGAATTTCGCCAAAGCCTTCGACGTGCAGTTCGCTAACCGTGAGGGCAAGCTCGAATATGTATGGGCTACTTCGTGGGGGGTTTCCACCCGCCTTATGGGGGCATTGATTATGGCCCATTCGGATAATAACGGTCTTGTCCTGCCGCCCCGGCTGGCGCCGATTCAAGTTGCGATGGTACCCATCTACAAAGGCGACAAGGAGCTGGGCGCAATATGTTCACGACTACACGAGATCGGTGCGGATCTGAAAAAGCGTGGCATCAGCTTCAAGGTGGACGACCGCGACAATGTTCGTTCGGGCTTCAAGTTCGCCGAATACGAACTCAAGGGGGTTCCCGTGCGGCTGGCCCTGGGGCCCCGAGACATGGCCGGCGGTACGATCGAGATCGCCCGCCGCGACACCCTCTCCAAAGAGGTGGTGCCGCAGGAGGGACTGGCCGAACGAATCGAAAAGCTGCTCGAAGAGATACAGCAAAACATATTCGACAAGGCGCTCGCCTTCCGCGATTCTATGACCACCCCGGTGGACGACTACGGAGAGTTCAAACGCCTGCTCGACGAAAAAGGCGGATTCCTGCTGGCCCACTGGGACGGCACACCCGAGACCGAGGAAGCGATAAAAGCCGAGACGAAGGCCACCATACGGTGCATTCCGCTCGACGCACCTTACGAAGAAGGCAGGTGTATCTATTCCGGCAAGCCCTCCAACCGCCGCGTTGTATTCGCCCGGAGCTATTAGGCCGTATCCGGCCCGGTCAGATCAAAGTCACCAGGTTGGTATAGGTCAAAAATAGTTTATTGCGGTAAAGGGAGGGGTTAAGTTCGATAAGCTCGGCGATCAGCGTCTTGTTGAAAAGGCGCACCTGCTGGGAAAACTCGGTGAAATCGGCGGTAAGAATAATATCGTCGAAGGTCGGTTCCATATCTATCCGGTCTCCGTGGCGCACGAAGGAGATCATTTCATCCGACAATGGAAATTCGTAGTTGTCTTCACGGCGGGCTCCGTCGCGAAGGTTGTGCTGTATATCCAGCAGACACAGGGACAGGTCGAGCAGCGGTACGTCGTTCCTTCGGGGAACTATACGGTGGAGTGAATCGGAGAGGGTGAAGCCGCCCCGAAACAGGCGGTGGCGGAAATCGGCGCTGTCGAGCCCGGCCGCTTCCCTTTCGGGAAACGTGAGACATTCGTGCAATCTATAACTGATCGTAAACATACCCTCCACTCTTTCTCTCTGCTTATACTCCCCACACCGGGTACGGGCGTGGTAAGAAAAACAAGATATATGCCTAACGGGAATACTCGGTTGAGTGCGCCGGTATTATGCTATAAAGGGGACGGAGTTTAGTATTGCCGGAAGACGGGCTATGCGGGAAAAAGTTTGCCATATCCAACCTGCCGATCCGAAGTCATTTGCCTGTTCCATGCTCGATTGTAAACGGGGCGCCGTGATGTGCGGCCGTCAAAGCGCCCGCTGATGCGGCCGGGGCCCGGAAAGACCCGGGATGTTCTATACATTCGGCGCCGGAAGGCGGGGCTTCGAAAGAAAGTAAGCGTATCCGTGAACCTCCGGGACGGGATCACCCGGGCCGGGTTATTTTAACCCCCGGGCTGCGGTCTGCAATCCGCGAGAGTGGCCGGTGCCTGTATCGGCCGGGGCCGCTTTCCGATTTCATAACAAATATGATAACCGCTCTTCCGGCCATCACTATTCGATTCAACGCCGAAAGAACCTGTCGGCAGATGGGCCGACAGTTGGGCAATCATAATATTTCGGGAAGGGTGAACCGCCGCTAATCGAAGAATTCGTCGTCGAGGGGGTCTTCTTCGTAAGGTTTATCGGTGGTTATAACGGGTGATGAACGATAATCGGGCATCGATTTGGGCACGGCGAACGTATCTGTTTTCTTTACTCCCAGGCGCGGATCGGCATAAACTTTCTGGAAGAACTGCCCGACAATGGGCATGGCGAGTACCCCTCCTTCCGCGCGGTAGAGCAGGTGGACGCTCTGGTCTTCGCCCCCGACCCATGCCCCTGCAACGAGGTTGGGAGCGACGGCTATGAACCATGCGTCGCGGTTCTCCTGCGAAGTGCCGGTCTTTCCCCCTATCTCGCCGTCTATCCCGAATTCTCCCCGTAGTCTCCAGGCCGTACCGCCGGTAACCACCCCTTTCAACATATCTACCATCGTATAGGCGGTCTGCTCGCTGATAGCGTCCGATGTGGTGGGGGTAAAGGTGGATATGAGGTTGCCGTGGCGGTCTTCGATGCGTGTTACGAATATGGGTTCGGTATAGACCCCCGCGTTGGCGAAGGTGCCGTAGGCACCGACCATCTCGTAGAGCGAGACGTCGGGTGTGCCGAGACAGAGGGCATATACCGGGTCGATATAGCTGCTGATTCCCAGCCGGTGGATAAAGTCGGCAACGGCCGCCGGCTGTTTGGCCTGCTTCATGATCCACGCCGAAAAGTTGTTCCAGCTCGATGTCAACCCGCGGCGCAGCGGGTAGAGCTCCCCGTCGTACTCCCTGACGCTGGCCTCCTTCGGGCTCCAGGGCTGCCCCGATTCGGTCTCTATGGTGATCCGCACGTTGGGAACCATTGTCCACGGAGACATGCCCAGCTGATCGATGGCGAAGGTGTAGATGAAGGGTTTGATGGTGGAACCCACCTGACGCTTTCCCTGGCGGGCCATGTCGTATTTGAATACGCGGAAGTTGGGCCCTCCCACGTAAGCCTTGATATGGCCGTTGTGGGGATCCATCGCCACGAACGAGGCACGCAGCAGGCTCTTGTGGTAGATTATCGAGTCGCGCGGACTCATAAGGGTGTCGATGTCGCCTTTGTAGCTAAAGACCTTCATCTCGACAGGACGGTTGAAGGCCGTCTCGATCTCCGCTTCGCTCGCCCCCTCGTTTTTCATATTGCGGTAGCGGTCGGAATAGCGCATGGCGTTGCGGACGATCTTTTCGATGTCCTCCTTTTTCTGGCGGTAGAATATCTCCCCGCCCCGGTTCTTGATCTGGGCATCCATGGCGGGCTGGATATGGTTAGCCAGCCGGTCGACGAGGGCCTCTTCGGCATACTGCTGCATGGAAGAGTTGAGGGTGGTATATATTTTCAGCCCGTCGCGGTAGATGTTGTAGTTGGTGCCGTCCGCTTTCCTGTTCTTTTCGCACCACCCGTATATCGGGTTGGTGTCCCACTGCTTCATATCCTGCTCGAAGTCCCAGTCGCTGTTGTACTGCGATCGCTGTGGCTTTTTGGCCGTCATTACCGAACGGATCATTTCGCGGAAATAGGTGCCGTGGCCTTCATTATGGGTTATGGGCTTGTAGTCCAGAACTATCGGCAGGGCGCTGAGCGAGTCGTAATCGGCCCGGGTAATGAAGTTTACCTCCATGAGCCTCGACAGCACCAGGTTTCGCCTGGCCGTAGCGTTCTGTGGATTGCTTCGGGGGCTGTATTTGGTTGGGGCATTGACCACGCCCACCAGTAGGGCCGCCTCGTTGATGGTAAGCTCAGAGGGGAGTTTATTGAAGAAGGTCTGTGCCGCGGACTTGATCCCGAATGCGTTGCTCCCGTACTCGACGGTGTTGAGGTACATGGCGATGATCTCCTCCTTGGTGTAGTTGTGTTCGAGCTTCACGGCCGTGATCCACTCCTTGAGCTTCGATACAAAAAGCACCGAGGCTTTCGATACCGAGCTGCGGTTGCGCACGGTGTCGCGCGGAAAGAGGTTTTTGGCGAGCTGCTGGGAGATGGTACTTCCCCCTCCCTGGCGGCGATTGCCCATGGCCACCGTCTTGAAGCCCACACGAGCCAGCGAAACGAAATCGATGCCCGAGTGGGTGTAGAACCGCATATCTTCGGTGGCTACCAGCGCCGCCACGATGCTGTCGTTGAGTTCCGAATAGTCGACATAGGAGCGGTTCTGGACGAAAAAGGTGCCTATCAGTACGTTATCCTCCGAATAGACTTCGGTGGCAAGGTTGCTGCGGGGGTTCTCCAGCTCCTCGAAAGTGGGAAGTTTGCCGAAGGCCCCGCTCGCGGTTATAAGGATCATCAGCAGCAGAAGCAGCACGGGCGCGCCGACGATTATCCAGACCCATTTAACGACTCTGGCACTGTCGAGCCACCCTTTCTTTTCTTTCGCGTTGGTTTGCTTCTTTCTGTCCTGCTTCATTTCATAATCGGATTCCGTCCGCAAAGTTACTTATTTTTCCTTAACGTCCGTCCGGCGGCTATTATTATCGTACAATGATTTGACATCGGCCGGGTGCGGCCCTGCGGGGCATGGCTATGCCCTGCAAAAACCTTTCCAGCGCCCCTGTATCATGTTTTTTGTGCCAGAGCCTCGAACCGGGCGGCGATCGTGTCTATATCGTGGTGGGCAGGGTCGGGCAGGGCGGCGGCTTGGGAGTAGTCCCCGTCGAGGAACGCCTCCAGTGCCTCGGCGTCGAAGCTGTCCGAACGGAAAGAATATACGGGCCTTCGGGTCAGGGCATAGTCGATCAGTTTGCTCGGGGTGGCGGTGGTGTAGTTGAAGTTGTGGTTACCAAGAAAGTCCA
>JAJBVJ010000174.1 GCA_020859875.1 Rikenellaceae bacterium | reverse complement strand
TTCCTCGTCCTCCTCTATGGTGAAGCGCACCCGGTAGCGGTTCTCCTCCTCGACACGTATAAGGCTGATAGCCGCCGTATCGAGCCATACCAGCGGGTAGTCGAAATTGAAAACGAGATTTTCCTCCGGATTCAGTGCCGCGGAGGACTCGATATTATATTTGAACGGGCTCTTCTCCCTCGGGGGTTCCTCTCCCGCATCTATTGCCCTCTGCCGCTCCTTTTCGAGGGCTTCCCTCATCTTCTCGTCCTCCTTGCTTTCAAAGGCCTTCCACCCGAGCACCAGCTCCTGCCCGTGCCTTACCAATTGGTTTATCGAGTCGTGCCGCATGAAAGATATCCTCCCCTTGAGGGTGTCGGGCATATATTCCGAAGGCATGTTGAACCACAGGGCCACAGAGTCGCGCGTGGGTTTGAGATACTCGGTAATTATCCTGCTCGAGGGTACCCCGTCGAAAATCAGGGTATCTACCTGCGGGTTGGGAGCCCCGAAGGTCAGCACCACCTTATGCTGCAGGGGGCGGCTGCTTCCCGAGAGGTATTGCCTGCGGAAGGGCTCGTCCCGGAACATGCGGAAATAGAGCTGCGGGTCGGCCGTGACGTAGCTTCGCGTGGTGTCGAACCAGACGTTGAAGGCGGGCATCCGCGTGGGATTATAGATCGAATCGAGGAAGCCGATACCGTCCGTTCCCGGTTCGTAGGTCTGGTTGCCGTTGTTGTCCTGGATCGCGTATATCCTGTAATCTATGGGCTTTAGGTTCTCCGCTATGAAAATACCGTTGTTCTCGGCGCGGGCGATAACGTCCGGGATGTGGTTGAAAACCGTCGAGTCGTATTCCGGGATCGAGTCCTTCTCCGCGGCATAGAAAAACAGGAAGGTCTTGGACACACTGTCCTTCTTGTAGGCATCCACCGTATAGCCCGACATTATCATGGAATCTATCTGGTCGCCGGTCGAAAAAACGTAGCGGAAGCTGTAGAGCGGATTCCCCTCGTTGTTGTCGGCGATGCTGCTCCCGAAATTGAGGGCGTAGGTGGTATTTTCCCTCAGGGTGTCGGCGATGTCGATCTGAATGCCCTTCCCGCGGATCAGAAGTGTCGGCTTCTTTTCCATTCTCGGTGAGCTGAAAAATTCCTTCTGCTGGTCTTTGAGCTGGATATACTCGTCGAACTCTATATAAATGCGGTCGCCCTTGAAATTGGTCGTTCCGTAGGCGGGGTTCATCGCCACCACCACGGGCGGCAGGCTGTCTTTGGGCCCGCCCGTAAGAATACCCACGCTCCCGCAGCGCCAAAGCAATGCCGCGGTCAGAAGTGCCGTCAGGGCTAACTTCACCGCTGCCTCGATAATGGATACGCTTATTCTCTCCGGTCTAACCATCCTGCAAAGATATACAAATGGCGCATATTATTTTAGCCCGCACCGCGATTATCCCGCCTCGGAATCAACTGTCCGGTTCCACCCAGGGGTTGTCGTTGGCCACATACCATTTTGTCTCGGTGTAGACCCTGCTGTCGGGATTGCTGTCCGTATTGCGGCCGGCTAAGATGTCTCCCCTTTTTTCGGGGTTGAAATAGAGGCCGATGGTAACCCTTCCGACCCCCGGTTCGATGGCGATCTGCCGCCAGGCGTACATCTTGCTGTCGTATTTGCCGTGGCTCTCCGGGTCGTAAGCCACCAGCATCACTTTGCCGCCCGTAAACGAGCCTATATGGATCCGCGAACCGTCGGCGGACAACTCCGCAATATTCTGCTCGGGGCCCCTGGTGTCCGAGGGGTCGTCCTTGTTGGTGATAATCCCGCGGCCGGCATCCTCGTACGACCTTACCCAGAAGTCTGCCGTGTCCACGTCGTGGAAGGCGAAGATTTCCACATACTCGTTGTACCAGATGGCGGAATCGACATCCGGAAGCCGAAGGTAGGCCTTAATGTCGTAGGCCACGTCCGTATCCACCTTCGTGCACCCCGGCCAGAGGGCCGCGGTCAGCGTGGCAGCGATAAGGGACAATATTATGGTTTTAATTCCTTTCATGGCATACCATGATTTACTTTTTCTTCCCGGTGAGTCTTTCCAACATCTCGTCCGCGGTGGCCCCGAATATAGGGTGGTGGAAATCCCCGGCAATTTCGGCCACGGGCCGAAGGACGAATTCCCTCTGCGAAGCCAGGGGATGGGGCACCCTCAGGCGGTCATGGTCAATGATCCTCTCTCCGTAAAATATTATATCTATGTCTATTATCCTCGACAAATATTCCTGCCGCTTTCCACCCCCGCCGTCCCCCGGGCTTTTGCGGCGCCCCATCTGCGTCTCGATGGATTGGAGCGCATCCAATAACTCGAGGGGCTCCAGCCGGGTTTCGACCCTGAGGGCCTGGTTAAGGAAACTGCCCGCCGGCAGGCCATCCACTCCCCGGACATCTCCCCACGGGGCACTCTCATAAATCCCCGACACTGCAACCACCCTGCCGCACCGCGCCCCGACCAGTTCCCGGGCCGCCTCGAGGTTGCGCTCCCTATCCCCGAGGTTGCTACCCGTTACCAGTAGGGCCGACTCAGCCATTTACCCTCGTTATGAGTTTACTCACCGAAAGGGCGAAATGGGGGAATATTATCCGCGGGTTGCCGTTCTGTCCGATCTGGGCCACCGCCGACTCGATCTCTTCCAGCAGCGGTTCCACATTGTGGTTGCCGATGAAAGGGCTGAACCGGCGGCTGAAATCGAGTTCCTGTCCGCAAAGGTAGGCAATTTGTTCCATCCCCGCACCGAGAATATAGTTCTCCCGGAGCATGGCCAGGCAGTAGCCCAGAAAACGCTTCTGCTGTTCGCGGCCCATCGAAGCCACGCGTTCGCCCCAGTCCAGCAGCTCCATGTGGCGGTCGTTGTACGAGAGGCGCATCAGGGCGGCGAAGAGTTCGAAAAATTCCCGGTCGGCATCCCCGTCGCCCACGGCGATGGAGAGGGCCTCGAAAATATCTCCGCGGGCAAGTTTCACTGCACTGTCGAGCCTGTCGGCCGACAGCTGCGCCCGGGTTTCCAGGAAAGCCCTTACAGCGCCGTCGTCGATTCCCGGGACATGAATCTCCTGAAGGCGCGAGGTTATCGTGGGCAGCAGTTTCGAAGGGGACTCGCTCACCATCAAGAATAGGGTTTTCTCCCAGGGCTCCTCCAGTATCTTCAGCAGGGCGTTGGCCGCCTCTACCCTCATCTTCTCGGGAAGCCATACCACCATCACCTTGTAGCCCTTCTCGAAGGGTTTGAAAGAGAGTTTGCGGATCATCTCGTCCGCCTCCGCCCGGGAGATGAAGCCCTGCTGGTTCTCGATCTCCATGGCACGGTACCAGTCGGCCTCGGCAAAGTACCCGCCGGTGGCGGTATAGAGTTCGCGCCACTGTTTTATATAGAGGTCGCTTGTGGCCTTCGCGGACGAATTTCCCCGAGTGCCGGCAACCGGGAATACGAAATGCAGGTCGGGATGGGCGAGATTGGCGGTCTTTACACACGAGGAACACACCCCGCAGGAGTCGCCGCCGGAAGGTGCCTCGCAGTTTACCAGCTGGGCGAAAGCATGGGCCAGCGGGAGGGTTCCGTGGCCGTTTCGCCCCGAAAACAGAAGGGCATGGCCGAACCTGCCCGCGGCGGCTCCCACCGCAAGCCGAGCCTTCAACTCAGAGTGTCCTATAACATCTGCGAAACGCATCTTCTTTTTATATGGTATAATGTCCGCTACCGGAAAAACCGCCGGTGAACCGATTTTATTGCCCGGGCTCTCCCCTTTTTCCGTCCCGGCTATTACCGGGAGCTCAGCCGGCGCCTTTTGCCCTTATCCGAAATACAACGGATATTTCCTGCGGAGGGGAAGGCGGTCGTCCATATGTTTCTCCCGACACAAAAGTAGCAAAAAATGGCTTACCTGCCGGACCTCTCGTACACCACCGGTATAATAGGAAATCCGCTTTCCCATTACGGAAAATTTATACACCGGAGACGGCCGGTTGCATACACCCCGGGCAGCCGTTCCCGCCTCGCGGATGAAGGCCGAGTGTCGAAAGCCCGAAAAGGAGACCGCCTGCTCCCGCCGGCCGGCCCCGCCCTTTTACGGGAGCGGTCGACACGGAACATCCCGTTATCCCGGCATTTGGTAATCGGCCCGCGTGGGAAAGTTCCCCTTGCAGGAGACGGCCGCCTAATATTATAGCGCGTGAATTATCTTCCGTAAAATAAATTTATCCCTACCTTTGTGGGGTATGTCGATTCGTATCTTGGCAGGACAGACGGCCGTTTACGGAGTGAGCAGTATCGTTGCGCGGATGCTCAACTACCTGCTTACACCCTACATCACCCGTGTCCTTTCCGAAGGAGAGTACGGGGTTATCACAGACCTCTACTCGCTCATACCTTTCGCCCTGGTTGTGCTCACCATGGGACTCGAATCGGGCTACTTCCGTTTTGCGGGTAAAGCGGGTAGCATACTGGAAAAAGAGAGGGTATTTTCGACCGTCTGGACGGCCGTTGCCACCGCGTCGCTCGTTTTCGTGACCCTGGTATTCCTTTTTCGCGGGGCCATCGCCTCGGCCACCGGATATACCGAATTCCCGTCATTTATCCTTATGACCGCGGGGATTATCGCACTCGATGCCTTTACCGCCGTCCCCTATGCACGGCTCCGGGAGCGGGGCCGGGCCGGGACATACGTTCTGGTGAGGTGTTTGTCGGTGGCCCTTACGATCGTTTTATGCATCTTCTTCTATTCGGGACTTCCCGCGCTCGCCGCCCGCGGGATAATGACCGGCCTGTACGATCCCGCCTTCGGGCCGGGTTACTATCTGCTCGGCAATCTTATCGTCAGTTTCGTCACGGTATTCATGCTCCTGCCCACGCTACGGGGAGTGAAGATAAAACCCTCTGCAGGGATCCTGCGTTCGATCCTGCTGTACAGCCTTCCGCTGCTGCTGAGTGGCATTGCCGGAACGGCAAACGAGTTCATCGACAGGCAGATGATCAAGTACCTGATGCCCTCCGACGTGGCCATGCAGGCGCTCGGGGTTTACGGGGCGGTGGTAAAGATCGGGGTAATACTGCTGCTGTTCACCCAGATGTACCGGCTGGCAGCCGAGCCCTTTTTCCTGGCCGATTTCAAAAAGGAGGACTTCGTGCGTACCAATGCCGAAGCGATGAAGTACTTTATTATCGTCTCGGTCGGCATCTTCCTCGGGATTACGCTCTTTACCGACCTTTTCCGGCTACTCGTGGGGCCCGCATTCAGGGAGGGGATGTATATCCTACCGGTGGTGCTCATCGGGAACATACTCTCGGGGGTGGTGCTCAACCTGTCGTTCTGGTATAAACAGATGTCGCGCACTTCGTTCGCCCTGCTGGTGACGGGGACAGGTCTTGTATTTACGGTGGTCTTCAATATAATGCTTGTTCCCGCGCTTGGAATATACGGGGCGGCACTTGCAAGACTCTCCTGCGAAGCGGCGATGGCGGTACTGAGCTACGTGCTGAACCGAAGGTACTGTCCCACGCCCTACGATCTTAAAAGGATCGGGATATATGCGGGGGCCGGGGCCCTGATATACGGCTGCGGACTATTGAGTGCCCACCTGCCGCAAATATTGAAATATACGGTCAATACGGCTTTGCTGGCTACATTCGCCATAATGGCTGTATCGCTCGAGCGGATAGACATAAAATCTGTTTTCCGGAAAAAATTGTAACAAATGTTACAATATAGTGCGGGATAAATTGATTTATGGCCCTGTTCGAGCCGACGAAACAGGTGTATGTTTCCCTTATTTGCGAATATATATGTACTGGCATTTTGGCTGCTTTTAGCCATTTTCATGTAATAAATGTTACAAAATAAAACAGGGATTCGAGTATTCCCGGCACGGATAAAAAACCCGACGGGATATGGACAGGATGGGGAAACAGGACTATTTAGAAAAAACTGTAATAAATGGTACAAAAATATGAAAGTAAAAGTTATTAACAGATCGGCCTTCGAATTGCCGCGTTACCAGTCGGAGCTTGCCGCCGGGCTCGACGTGCGGGCAAATATAGATGATTCCCTCACCCTCGGGCCGCTCCAAAGGGCTATGGTGCCCACGGGGCTCTTTGTCGAGATACCGGAAGGATACGAAATTCAGGTCAGGCCCCGCAGCGGCATGGCCGCGAAGTTCGGCCTTACGGTGCTCAACTCCCCGGGAACGATCGACGCGGACTACCGCGGGGAGATCAAGATAATTCTTGCAAACATCTCTTCCGAAGAGTTTATCCTGAATCCCGGGGAGAGAATCGCCCAGCTGGTGCTGGCGCGTCACGAACGCGCCGAGTGGGAAGAGGCCGGAGAACTTTCCGACACCGCCCGGGGTACGGGTGGATTCGGACATACAGGTAGGGAGTAATTCGTTGTAAAGCCCGAGCGTGCTTTACAACGAGCTCCGGCGGGGCAGAGCTCAAGCTTCGGTTAAAGTCCCTTTAACTCCTTCAAGTTAACCTTCGGTTTTGCTCCTTGTCGCTCGGCTTCGAGTGCGAGCCCGCGGGCACTCGCTCCTGCGTCGGTTGCGGGGCATAGCTCAAGCTTCGCTTGGCTTTGCTCTCGTTTCGTTCGTCAGTTCGCACCTCGGCCATATGAGCAAGCTCTATGGCCCTCGGTTAAGTTAAAAACTTTGTCTTTTCCCTCCTCCTGGTGCGGAATAATGAGCAGTCGCTCCCTCTCCTCGCACTGCGTTCGTCGGGTGGGGCGTCGGTTTCGCCGGAATAGAGTTTAGGCCGAGCGCCGAAGGCCAATGGCCCTCCGGCGTACCGCCGAATGAGCGAAGGTGTTGCGTAAGAAATCCGTAGCTGTTTGAGGATCGCAAAGCGATCCGAGTTAAAGGATTTTAGCAACCCGAGCTGTAAACATTCGGCGGGGAAAAGCCGGTCAGGCCTTGACTTTTTGCTACTTTTAACTTCGTTTTCCTCCTCCTTGTATGGCCAAGTCAGCAAGCTACTTGGCTCATACTTCGTTCGTCGGTTGTGTTAAGACAAAAGTAGGTAGAAGAAACCTTGCACTCGATTAGGCGAGCCGGTAGAGAATGATATCCCATCGTTGTTGTTACCCGTAGGAGTAGTTTTAATGCTGTTTCTTTTCCACTTTAACTTCGTTTTCCTCCTCCTTGCAAGGCATAGTTCAAGCTTTGCTTGGCTCTGCTCTTGCTTCGTTCGTCGGTTGCTTGTCCAAAAGTGGAGTAAACCGACGCCAAACCGAGGGCCATATAGCTTGCTCATATGGCCGAGGTGCGAAGGAGGAAACCGAAGGTAAAGGACACCGCCGCGCC
>JAJBVJ010000133.1 GCA_020859875.1 Rikenellaceae bacterium | reverse complement strand
GGAAAAAATTTCTTACGTGCTCCTTCGCTCATTCGGCGGTACGCCGGAGGGCCACCCCTACCGGCGGCCTAATTCCGGTTTCGGGATTTCGGTCAATAAACCCGCCGGTTTTTTCGCCGGGGCTATTGGGCGGCAGGGAAATAATCCCTACATTTGCACTTCGGATAAACCTGCGGAAATCACATTCCATGACTTACTTTCCCCCGCAGGCCACACTAAAGCAAACGCTCACCCGAGACCCCTCGGCTGTAACGGCTAAGGGCGGGCCCGAAGGATGACCCGGTGGCCGGTCGCGGCAGGGCGTATTACGGAATAATCCGAAAATCTATGACGGAAAATAAAAAGGCGGTGCTTATCCTCGAAGACGGTTCACGTTTCGAAGGTATCTCTTTCGGCATGCCGTGCCCCGCGGTCGGGGAGGTGGTCTTCAATACGGCTATGACGGGCTATCCCGAGAGCCTTACCGACCCCTCGTACAGCGGCCAGATACTGGTAATAACCTACCCTCTGATAGGAAATTACGGAGTACCGGGCGGAGAGACCGAAAACGGCCTCCCCAAATTCTTCGAATCCGACCGCATCCACATCCGGGCGCTGGTCGTTTCCGACTATTCGTTCGACCACAGCCACTGGAACGCCCGAAAGAGCCTCGACGCCTGGCTGAAAGAGCACGGCATACCCGGCATCTACGGGGTCGATACCCGCCAGATCACCAAGATCATCCGCGAAAAAGGGGTGATGCTCGGAAAGGTGGCCGTCGAAGGGCTCCCCGAGCCGGAGCGGTTCGAAGACCCCAACACCGGGAACCTCGTGGCCGGAGCGAGTTGTACGGAAGTTACAACCTACGGCGACGGCTCCCACCGGGTGGTGCTGGTGGACTGCGGGTGTAAATACAACATAATAAGGTGTCTGCTTAAACGAGACGTCACCGTGGTGCGGGTGCCCTGGAACTACGACTTCACGGGTATGGACTACGACGGGGTGATGATAAGCAACGGGCCCGGAGACCCGGCGATGGCCGGCCGTACGGTGGAGATAATCCGCAGGGCGATGGAGACGGCAAAACCCATTTTCGGAATCTGCATGGGCAACCAGATACTCTCGATGGCCGCCGGTGCCTCGACCTACAAGCTCAAATATGGCCACCGGAGCCACAACCAGCCGGTAGCCATGTGCGGCAGCGACCGCGCCTACATAACCTCCCAAAACCACGGCTACGCGGTCGATCCCTCGGCCCTCGGCCCCGACTGGGAGCCATTCTTTGTAAACCTCAACGACGGTACCAACGAGGGCATCCGCCACAAATCCAAGCCCTTTTTCTCGGTGCAGTTCCACCCCGAGGCCACAAGCGGCCCGGTCGATACCGAATACCTGTTCGACATGCTGGTGGAAGAGATAGAAAAATCGAAAGGAGGGAGCCTGTGAATATCCTCACCGTAAGCAATATATCGAAACGCTATGGGCGGGTACAGGCCCTGGACGGCGTTTCGTTCGAAGTCCCCCGGGGGAGTATATTCGGCATCCTGGGGCCCAACGGCAGCGGAAAAACCACCCTGCTGGGTATAACGACAGACTGTGTCAACGCCGACTCGGGTACATACCGCCTCTTCGAAGACGGGGCGACACCCGTAAATCTACTTCGCCGGCGGATCGGCACGCTGCTCGAAACCCCCTGCTTCTACCCCTACCTGCCGGCTACCGACAACCTTCGGATAGCGTGCCTTCGAAAAGGCGTCGATCCGAAACATATCGGTGGGGTGCTGGAAAAAGTGGGCCTCTACCGGCGCCGCGATAGCCGGTTCGCATCATACTCCCTCGGGATGAAACAGCGCCTGGGTATAGCTTCCGCCCTTCTGGGCGACCCGGAACTGTTAATCCTCGACGAACCGCTCAACGGTCTCGACCCGGAAGGTATCGCCGAGATACGCGCCCTGATCCTGGAACTGGGTGCTTCGGGCCACACCGTGGTAATGGCAAGCCGCCTGCTGGACGAGGTGGAAAAGGTCTGCACCCATGTGGCGATCCTCAAATCGGGCCGGCTGCTCTCTGTCGGCAAAGTAGACGAGATCACGGCCGAAGGGGATATTGTGGAGCTGGCCGCGGCCGACACCCAGGGGTTGTGCGCCCTTTTAAAGCGGGAAAATATCGGCCGTAAGATTGCGGTGGACGGCGGCATAGTAACTGTCCTGTTCGCCGGTAAGGCCGATACGGCCTACCTGAACGAACTGTGCCACCGAAACGGGATAGTGCTGACCAGGCTCCTTCTCAGGAAGCAGAGCATGGAGAGTATTTTCCTCGAAGTAGTCGCTAAACAGGGAAGGGCTTGACATGGGAAGGCTTTTAAATATAGAGTGGCTCAAGATAAGAAGGTATAAGGCCTTTTTCTGGCTTTTCGGCATATTCATCGTCAGTGTCTTCGGGGTGAATTACATAGTCTCGAAGACCATCGGCCTTGTCGGAGAGGAGGTGCCCGAAACGGCGATGGTGCTGGGCCGCCCCTTCGATTTTCCTATGGTGTGGCACACGGTCTGTTACCTTACGGGATTTCTGCTCTTCATCCCCGGGCTTCTTGTGATAATGTTCACGTCGAATGAATACGGCTTCCGCACCGCCCGCCAGTCGGTGATCGACGGGCTCAGCCGCCGGGAATTCATCCTCTCGAAGATATTGCTCATAGGTGCCTTCGCGGTTTTTTTAACGGGCCTTGTTTTCGTGGTAAGTCTTATCTACGGTCTCTCCCAAGGCGGCTCGTTCACTACCCACGGAATGCACTTCCTGGGCTATTTTTTCCTCCAGTCGCTGATGGACATGAGTGTGGCTTTCGTGCTGGTGATGCTTTTTCGCCGGTCGGGGATCGCAATAGGCATTTACTTCCTGTATGCCTTCATCGTCGAAAACCTTATCGCGCTTATTATCAATTATAATATAAAGGCCGGAATGGGTTACTTCCTGCCCCTGAAATCGGTGAACAAACTTATCCCCGCCCCATCGCATCTCGCCTCTGTGATGGATGTGGGCACCCCGCAGGCGCCCGGCCTTTTGGCGGCGGCCGTGGTGTGGATCGGGCTGATGCTCTGGTTCTGCCTGGGGCGGTTCCGCCGCAGCGACCTTTAACATTCGAAATATAAAGATATATGAACCGCAATATAAAGAAGGTAATTTTGCTCGGCTCGGGTGCCCTCAAGATCGGGGAGGCCGGCGAGTTCGACTACTCGGGATCGCAGGCCTTGAAAGCCCTGCGTGAAGAGGGTGTATTTACGGTGCTCATAAACCCGAATATCGCCACGATCCAGACCTCGGAAAATCTCGCCGACAAGGTCTATTTCCTCCCCGTAACCCCCGAATTCGTCGAGGAGGTGATCGCCAAGGAGAGGCCCGACGGCATCCTGCTTGCCTTCGGGGGGCAGACGGCTCTCAACTGCGGTGTGAAGCTCTACCAGGCCGGCGTCCTGGAAAAGTACGGGGTCGAAGTGCTGGGTACGCCCGTGCAGGCAATCATCGACACCGAAGACCGCGAAAAGTTCGTAGCGAAGCTCGACCAGATCGAGGTCAAAACAATAAAGAGCGAAGCGGTGACCAATGTCGAGGATGCCAAGAGGGTCGCCGCCGAGCTGGGTTATCCGGTCATTATCCGTGCGGCCTATACCCTCGGAGGGCTCGGCTCCGGGTTCTGCGACAATGACAAGCAGATGGAGTCCCTTGCCGGCAAGGCCTTCAACTACTCTCCCCAGATACTGGTCGAGAAATCGCTCAAGGGGTGGAAGGAGGTGGAGTACGAAGTGGTGCGCGACCGGTTCGACAACTGCATCACCGTCTGCAACATGGAGAATTTCGACCCGCTGGGCATCCACACCGGCGAGAGCATCGTGGTAGCTCCCTCGCAGACCCTGACCAACTCCGAATACCATAAACTCCGCCAGCTTGCCATCCGCATCGTGCGCCACATCGGCATAGTGGGGGAGTGTAACGTGCAGTACGCCCTCGACCCCGAATCCGAAGATTACAGGGTAATCGAGGTGAATGCGCGGCTGAGCCGCTCCTCGGCCCTCGCATCAAAGGCCACGGGCTACCCGCTGGCCTTCGTCGCGGCGAAACTGGGGCTCGGCTACGGGCTCCACCAGCTGAAAAACAGCGTCACGGGGTGCACCACGGCCTGTTTCGAGCCGGCCCTGGACTATATCGTGTGCAAGATACCCCGCTGGGACCTGGGTAAATTCAAGGGAGTATCGCGCGAGCTGGGTTCGAGCATGAAATCGGTCGGGGAGGTTATGGCCATAGGGCGCAATTTCGAGGAGGCGATCCAGAAGGGCCTGCGCATGATCGGGCAGGGGATGCACGGCTTCGTGGCCAACCGCGAGCTGGAAGAGGGCGATCTGGACGAGGCCCTTGCAAACCCCACCGACAAACGGATCTTCCTTATTGCCAACGCAATGAAAAAGGGCTACACGGTCGACCGCATCCACCGTCTCACTAAAATCGACCGGTGGTTCCTTCCCAAGCTAAAAAACATCCTCGACATCGAGCAGCGGCTCGCCGCCTTCGACGATACCGACGCCCTGCCCGCCGGGCTCCTCCGGGAGGCCAAGCAAAAAGGCTTCTCAGACTTCCAGATCGCCCGCACGGTGGGCAGTCCCGCCCCGGCGGAAACGGACGCGGCCGTCGCCCGGGTGCGCTCGCGCCGTAAGGATATGGGCATCGTTCCATATGTCAAACAGATAGATACCCTCGCCGCGGAATATCCCGCGCAGACCAATTACCTCTACCTCACCTACAACGCCTCGGCCCACGACATCGGTTTCGACCGCGACGGCCGCTCGGTGGTAGTGTTGGGGTCGGGGGCCTACCGTATCGGCAGTTCGGTCGAGTTCGACTGGTGTTCGGTCAATGCCGCCCAGACCATCCGTGAGAGCGGCCTGCGCTCCATAATAATCAACTACAACCCCGAGACGGTCTCCACGGACTACGATATGTGCGACCGCCTCTATTTCGACGAGCTTACCCTCGAAAGGGTGCTTGATGTTACCGACCTCGAAGCCCCCAAAGGGGTTATTGTGTCGGTGGGTGGCCAAATACCCAACAACCTGGCCATGAGGCTCGACGCGGAGAGGGTTCCCATTCTGGGTACGGCCGCCCGCGATATAGACCGTGCCGAAGACAGGCACAAATTCTCCTCCATGTGCGACCAGGCCGGCATCGACCAGCCCCGCTGGCAGGAGCTGACCTCGCTCGAGCAGATATACCGCTTCGCCGACGAAGTGGGGTTTCCGCTTCTGATCCGCCCCTCGTACGTGCTCTCCGGGGCCGCAATGAACGTGGTTTCGAACCGGGGTGAGCTGGAGGGTTTTTTGACCCTGGCCACCGACGTTTCGAAACAGCACCCTGTGGTGGTAACCGAATTTATCGAGAACGCCAAGGAGATCGAGATAGATGCGGTGGCCAGGGACGGCCAGGTGCTGATCTACGCCATATCGGAACATGTCGAATTCGCCGGGGTGCACTCGGGCGATGCCACGATGGTCTTCCCGCCCCAGAAGATGTATGTCGAGACAATGAGGCGCATCAAGAAAATATCCCGCCTGATCGCCGAGAACCTGCATATCACGGGGCCCTTCAATATGCAGCTGATGGCCAAGGACAACGACATTAAGGTTATCGAGTGCAACCTGCGTGCATCGCGCAGTTTCCCGTTCGTCTCCAAAGTCTTGAAGGTAAATTTTATAGAGATAGCAACAAAGGTGATGCTCGGCATGGAAGCCGAGATTCCCCACAAATCCGCTTTCGACCTCGACTATGTAGGTATAAAAGCGCCGCAATTCTCCTTTTCGCGCCTCCAGAAAGCCGACCCTGTGCTGGGCGTAGAGATGGCCTCCACGGGTGAAGTGGGCTGTATCGGCGAGGATTTCCACGAGGCTATACTCAAGGCTATGCTCTCGGTGGGGTACCGCATCCCCGAAAGGAATATCCTGCTCTCCACGGGCGACGCCCGCTCGAAGGCCGAACTTCTGCCTGCCGCCCGTGCCCTCGGACAGAGGGGCTACAACCTATACGCAACCCGGGGAACTGCGGAATATCTCGAACGGAACGGCATCCGTGCCGAGGTGCTCCACTGGCCCGACTCCCCCGAGCAGCCCAATACGCTCGATTATATCCGGGACAAGAAGATAGACCTTGTGGTCAACATCCCGAAGAACTTGTCTGCCAGCGAGCTTAGTAACGACTATACCATCCGCCGCAGTGCCATAGACTTCAACGTTCCGCTTATTACCAACGCCCGCCTTGCCAGTGCCTTTATAAATGCCTTCTGCAAGCTCGACCGCAAGGATATTGGCATCAAGAGCTGGGACGAGTATTAGAATATGCATAATCATGGTCAGCAAAGCCGATATAGCGCTGGTGCGCTCCCTCAGAGATAAAAAAGGCCGCAGGGAACACGGCCTGTTTGTCGTGGAGGGGCGCAAGCTGGTCGACGAGGCTGTCCGGTCGGGATGGGGGATCGAAAGGATGTACACCGCCGGGGCCGCAGCCCCGCTCCCCGGTAATGATCCCGGCGCAGAATTTTCCGGAGTCCGTGCGGTGACCGTCTCCCCCGCCCTGTTCGAAAGGATGAGCAGGCTCAAATCGCCGCAGGGAGTGCTCGCTCTTGTGAGAATACCCGGCGGGCAAAAGCCGCGGGTCGTACCCGGTAAATTGCTGCTCGCCCTCGACGGCATCCAAGACCCCGGGAACCTGGGAACCATCGTCCGCATCGCCGACTGGTTCGGGATCCAGGAGATCCTGTGCAGCACCGATTGCGCCGATTGCTTCAACCCCAAAGTAGTACAGGCCACAATGGGTTCCCTGTTCCGCGTTAGGGTGAATTACGGCGACCTGGAGGGATGGCTGCGCGAAGCCGCCGCCGCAGGAATACCACTCTACGGCACCTTTCTCGACGGGGAAAATATCTACACCTCGCCTTTGGAGCTCTCGGGCATCGTTACTCTGGGCAGCGAGGGGAGCGGCATCTCTCCGGGTACCGCCGCACATATAACCCGCCGGCTCTCGGTGCCGTCGTTCGCCGCGGGACGGGGCGGCGCGGAGTCGCTTAATGTGGCCGCCGCAGCGGCCGTGGTCGTTTCCGAATTCCGGCGCCGGATAATCTGACTGTTTCAGGTAGCTGACCAACATCTTGACACATTTTGTTTTCAACCTCCCGCCGACCCGCCACCGGCGGGCCCATTGCCTTCGACCCCCGGCCTGAAAAGAACTCTCTCCTTCCGGCGAAGCCGGAACCGACGAATGAGCGAGAGCCCGCGGGCTTGCACGCGAGGCCGAGAGAGGAGGAGGAAGACCGAAGGTCAAAAACCCGCCGTTTTTAGCCGGAGCAGGAATCAAGTTGCGTGAGGGAGATCACC
>JAJBVJ010000120.1 GCA_020859875.1 Rikenellaceae bacterium | reverse complement strand
ACCGGCCTCCATAATCGGATACCTATCAGGGTAATAACATAACGCATCTGGCCGTCGTCCGACCGGCTTACGAATACCGGCAGCGTCCGCTGTTCGGCAGGCTTGTCGTACTCTTTTTTTAGGTTGGCGAGCAATTCGAAAGCATCGGCATCGTCCACACGGCTGCCGTCCGTTCTTACGGCATAGGTCTCGACTATATACTTATCGTACAACTCATTTATATAGGCCGCCTTATCCTTTACATTATCCATCTGGGCTCCTTCACCAATGGACTGGACAATAGCTCCCTTCATCTCGTTTTCCTGGTTGGCCGTTTGAAGCGGTTTCAGCCTCATAGCGGCGAATGCCAGAACGAGGGCTACCACGACCACCATAACGGTGGAGTAGAAAATTATATATGTATTACTGTTCCTATTCATCTTCCGGCCTCCTATACGTTAACGGTTTTAAGCCTTGAATTCCTGCGGCGTATGTTCGCTGCAACCACATAATGGTCGACAAGCGGAGCCAGTGCGTTCATAAACAGAATTGCCAGCATCATACCTTCGGGATAACCCGGGTTGACGATTCTGGTCATCACGGCTATGGCCCCAATTAGAAACCCGCATATTACCTTACCGGTATTCGTCTGTGCGGCGGTCACCGGGTCAGTCGCCATAAATACGGCCCCGAACGCAAATCCTCCCATCAACAGATGGTAATATGCCGGCATCTTCATGTACATATTAACGGTTTCAGGATCGGCTCCGGCCGCAATTGCGTTGAACAGAAGACCAATCAGCAGTCCGCCGGCAAAAACACTCGTCATAATCCTCCAGCTTGCAACGCCGGTAAACAAAAGCAATGCCGCCCCAAGCAGTATGGCGATTACCGACGTCTCGCCTATCGACCCGGGGATGGTTCCCACGAACATATCCCATGCACTGTAACCCCCCAAGTCGAGGGCCCCTGACATTGCGCTCTCGGTTGCCGTAGTAAGCGGGGTTGCTCCGGAAAAACCGTCCACCGCCTCCCCTTTCAGCATTCCCGAAATCCACACTTTATCTCCCGATATGAACGGTGTGTATGCGAAAAACACGAATGCTCTGGCAAGAAGCGCCGGGTTAAATATATTCATTCCCGTTCCACCGAATACCTCTTTACCGATAACCACTGCAAATATTACAGCTACTGCAAGCATCCAAAGCGGAACGTCCACCGGCATGATAAGCGGGATAAGCAATCCCGAAACGAGATACCCCTCGTTCACTTCGTGTCCGCGTATCTGTGCCGAGATAAATTCCACCCCGAGCCCGACAATGTAGGAAACAAGGATAAGGGGCAGTACCTTAATAAAGCCGTACCAGAAACACTGCCATAAATCACCCTGGGCAGCCACGTCGGCAACCGCACGAAAATGCTGAAGCCCTGTGTTATACATCCCGAAGAGCATCGCGGGTATCAGTGCCAGGACGACCACTATCATCACCCTTTTGGTGTCGTTCACATCCCTGATATGGGTGCCTCTCCTGGTCACGTCTTTCGGCACGAACAGGAAGGTCTCGAAGGCGTCGAAGGTGGAATGTAAAAAACCGAGCCTGCCGCCCTTTTCAAAGGTGGGCTTCATTCTGTCCACCATTTTTCTAAGTCCGTTCATATCAGTTCAATTCTTTGATCATCAGGTTAATTCCGTCACGAACGGTTTTCTGTATATCGTTTTTCGAAGGATCGACGAATTCGCAGAGTGCAAAATCCTCTTCGACGACTTCATAGATGCCGAGGTTCTCCATCTTGTCTATATCTCCCGCAAGGATCGCCTTCAGCAGGTAGAGCGGGTATATATCCATAGGGAGGTACTTTTCGAAAAGGCCCGTAAGTATATAAGGCCGGTGGCCCCCGTTCAGGTTCGTATCGAGCCGGTACCGCTTATTCGGGCAAATCCATGAAAAGTATGAACGGGAGACGGAGAATTTGCCGAATCGGGGCATCGCCCAACCGATGAACTCATATTTGTCCCCTTCGGGAATGACCGTTATTTGGTTGGTCGAATAACCCACATATCCGTCTTCGGATGTTTTCCTTCCCGTGAGGACATTGCCGCAAATGATTCTTACACTGTCTCCCTCGGCTTGTTTCTTTATATTTCCTTTCAGTACCGACTGCAGCGGAGCGCCGGCAATGGCCCGTATGTAGCAAGGCTTCTCTATTTCAGAGCCGGTAACCGCAACAACGCGGGTCATATCGACGGTGCCGTTATTGAATAGCCGGCCGATAACGGCCACATTCTGAATATCGACAGTCCAAACCGTCTCTCCTTTGTTTACAGGGTCAACGTGGTGTATCTGCACACCTACGTTCCCGGCAGGATGCGGCCCCTCGAAGACGTGCCGTTCGGCATTGGTTATCATAGAGATAACCCCGTCATCGTTTGCACGCACGCCCAAGTGAACTTTACCCGAGGTAAGCTTTTTGAGGACGTCGATCCCTTTACGGATATTGTCCGACTGATCTTTCAGTGCAAAATTCATATCGGGAGCCAGCGGAGCGCTGTCGAAACCCGAAATGAATACCGCTTTCGGAGTGTCCTGTGGATTGGCGATAATCCCGTAGGGGCGCTGAATGATAAAGGGCCACAGCCCGCTTTTTAGCAATACCTCCGTCACATCCTCTTTCGTAGACCGATCCAGCGGCTTCACGTCGAACTGTTCGTACTGCTGTCTGGCGTCAGCCTCGATCACGACATTTAAAAGTTTCCTTTTTTCACCTCGAACCACAGCCGAAACCTTACCGCTGACGGGCGAAGCAAAGAGAACCTCCGGCCTGTTCTTGTCGAACATGAGCGGGGAACCGGCCATAACGGCGTCTCCTTCCCTGACGAGCAACTTAGGCACCACCCATTCGAAATCCAAAGGAGAAACGGCATAAGTTTCCGCCTGGGCCGCCTGAACTATATTCCGTTCGGCTTCGCCCTGAAGCTTGATGTCGAGACCTCTCTTGAGTTTTATTGTTTTCGACATTCAGTTAATTATTTATGATTGGTTTTGTAGTATTTACCAAGTCCGGGTCGCGGCAAACCAGCCGCATCTTTTGAAAAGCCGTGCAAATTTACTCTTTTATTTCGGGATTGTATTAATACTCTGTGATTTTTTTAACAGTTGCGTATTACCGATTTCCCGACCGCCTGGAAAAGCGCAGCGGATCGCCCCACTCCCCATACCTGATGTTCTTTTCGATGATATTGCTGTCGAAGGACAGAGGCTTGTTATCATAGAGAAAATAACTCTCTCTGTATTTTCCCGGAGTAATGTTAGGCATTATGACGTTTGCTCCGGCACGGAGGGCATGAAGCCTCCCTTCGGGATAGATCGCCTGCATAGCGGTCGTAGCTGCAATATTTATATCAGGCATCAGAAGGCGCAGCGAAGCGACCATCTTAAGGGACAAATCATAACGCTTCCCCAAGGGCAGGCGGGGCAGTCTGCTGGCGGCGAGGGGTGTACCTTCGCTTTCAACGTAAGGGCCCATGCCGCACATGTCTATGTCCAGATCGTGCATGTACATCAGATCGCGGGCAAGGTCTTCCATACTCTGGCCGGGCAGTCCTATCATCACCCCGGTGCCTACCTGGTAACCCGTATTCCTTAAATCTTCAAGGGCTCTAAGGCGCGAGGCGAAATCATGCAGAGGATCGCACGGATGGATGGATTTGTACAATCGTTCGTTCGAGGTCTCGATCCTAAGTAAATAGCGGTGTGCTCCGGCTTCGAACCATCTCCGGTATGTATCTCCCGTCTGTTCGCCCAGAGAAAGCGTTATCCCCAACCGTCCGCCGGTGAGTTCCTTAATTTTCCCCACTAACCGGACAATGGCCGATATATGGTCTTCAGACCGATTCTCCCCGCCCTGGATAACGATGGAACCGTAATTTTTTTCAAATGCATATCGTGCGCATTCCAAGACTTCGCCTTCGGTAAGGGTATAACGACAAGCGATGGAACTACTCCGGCGGATGCCACAGTAGTGACAATCTTTGCGGCAAATATTCGAATATTCGATCAATCCTCTCAAATATACCCCGTCGCCGACCACGGCTGATCGACACCTTCCCGCCTCTTCCAAAAGAAGCTCCATCTCCGCTCCCTCCAGTGAAAGCATTTCCACCAGACGGTCGACTCCAAGCGGGGAGACAGGGTCGTTCTTTCTGTAAAAATTATGGTAATTTTGCAAAACCTCGCGTGAATTTTGCCCCAAAGGTAATACAATGGAACATTTTGCGGACATCCCATATATAGATATACACACACACACCCGGAAGCCGGGTTCGTTATGCCTCGTTTCGTACAGGCTCGGTCCGGAATGTTTACCGGAAAATCCCGGCGGGCCTGTTTCGGCGGGTATTCACCCGTGGGACATAAATCGTCTAAGCGGTGGCGAAATCGATGCAGCCAAGGAACTCCTCAAACGGGATCCGGTTTGGGCTCTAGGAGAGGCCGGTCTCGATATTATCAAGGGAGGCGACCCACAAAGACAGGCAGCGGTTTTACGGATGCAGATGGAAGTTGCCACAGCCCGGGATCTTCCCGTTATTATCCACTGCGTAAAAGCATATAATGAACTATTCACAATGATACGGGAATTTCCCGGCATAAAAACCATATTTCACGGTTACACGGGTAGCCCCGAGCAGACGGCCCGGGCGCTCGGATCGGGTTCTTATATTTCTATGGGGAAACTATCGTTCGAATCTCCTAAAACGGTCGAATCCCTACGGACGATACCAGCAGAAAGATTGTTCATTGAGACCGATGAGTCGGATATGCCGATCAGGGAACTGTATAATAAGGCTGCAAAAGTAAAGGAAATGAAAATCTGCACTTTGGCTGATATTATCGAAAACAATTTCAACCGGATTTTTAAAAACCCGATTCAATAAATGGAACCGAATATACCGCCCTGGCAGGAAAGAACCCACCTTTTGCTCGGAGATGAGAAACTCGAACGGCTACGCAATTCTAATGTTTTAATCGTTGGGCTTGGAGGAGTGGGGGCTTATGCCGCCGAAATGGTGTGCCGCGCCGGGATCGGCAGGATGACTATCGTAGATGCAGATATCGTGAATCACAGCAATATCAACCGGCAGTTGGTAGCACTTCATTCCACCATAGGAGAAGAAAAAGCCCGTATTCTTGAAAAAAGACTGAGGGATATAAATCCGGATATCGGGCTTGAAGTGAAAACGTTATTTATGAAGGACGAACTTACCGCCGAGATACTGGACTCCACCCGGTTCGATTATGTTATCGATGCTATCGACACCCTGGCCCCTAAAGTAAATCTAATCAAGGAAACTCTCGACCGGGCAATTCCGCTGGTGAGCTCCATGGGGGCCGGAGCCAAGACCGACCCCACGCTTATGGAGATCAAAGATATTTCGAAGACCCACCATTGTCCGCTGGCCCATATGTTGCGGAAAAGGCTCCACAAGATGGGGATCCGCAAAGGATTCACGGCCATTTTTTCGCCGGAACCCGTACGGGAAGGAGCGATGGTGCTTTGCGAAGAGACCAACAAGAAGTCGAATGTGGGAACAATATCCTATATGCCCGCTGTTTTCGGGTGTGGATGTGCTTCCGTGGCGATTCGCGGTCTTATCGGTGAATTTTAATATGAACTGTATATGAAATACAAAATTGTCTTCCTCGACGAATATACCGTCGACAAATCCGACCTCTCCGCCCTACGGCAGTTCGGGGAATATACGGGATATGATTCCACCGAACCGGGGCAGATCGTCGAGCGATCGAAAGATGCCGACATCGTTATAACCAATAAAACCCCGTTCCGGGCCGATACGATAGCCCTGCTGCCGAAGCTCAAACTCATATGTATTGCGGCTACGGGAATGAATAATGTAGACCTCGAAGCAGCCTCGAATGCCGGAATAGAGGTGAAAAATGCCGTAGATTACTCGACATATTCCGTGGCCGAACACACCCTGGGTATGGCGCTCTCACTGTTGAAACAGTTTCCATATTTAGACAATTTTGTAAAAAGCGGCCAATATACCGGGTACGGAAGGCTATTTAATTTCTCTCGCCCGACCTATGAACTTTACGGGAAAAAATGGGGGATAATAGGGTTGGGTAATATAGGCAAACGAGTTGCCCGTCTTGCAAATGCTTTCGGCTGCGATGTCTCATATTATTCGACTTCGGGTAAAAATTCCGATACGGAATTCCGGCGGGTTCCGCTTGAAGAGCTGCTCGCTACCAGCGACGTCCTCTCGGTCCATGCTCCGCTGAGCCGGACTACCTGGCACCTGCTCGGTTACGAGCAGTTCCGGTCTATGAAACCTTCGGCGATCGTTATCAATGTCGCCCGGGGAAGCCTTATCGACGAAGCGGGCCTTGCCCGGGCCTTTAATGAAGGAATTATCGCCGGGGCCGGTCTCGATGTTTATAGCGCCGAACCTCTCGAACCGGACAACCCGATAGTAAGTTTCCAGGATAAAGACAAACTCATACTCACACCCCACTCCGCCTGGGCCAACGGGGAGGCACTCCAGCGGGTAGTGGACAAAGTGTGCGAAAATATCCGGGATTTTATCGCTAAAAACGAATAGGAAATGGATATTCGTCAAGTCGAATTCAGTCTGGGAGCCCGTCCGCGGGGCTTTCATCTTATTACGGATGAAGTGACCGGGCACATTGGAACATTGCCGGAAAAGGGTTTATTGCATCTTTTAATTAAACATACCTCAGCCGGACTGACCCTCAATGAGAATGCCGACCCGGATGTGCGCACCGACCTGGAAGCGATTTTCGACCGGCTGGTAAAAGAGAGGGAGCCCTATTATATCCATACTTATGAGGGGCCGGACGATATGCCTTCTCACGCTAAGAGTGTTTTTACGGGAGTGCAGCTCACCGTTCCGATAACAGGCCGACGCCTTAACCTGGGTACCTGGCAGGGTATTTACCTATGTGAGTTCCGCAACCACGGCGGCCCGCGAAAGATCGTCGCAACGGTAATAGGTTAATCGATATATATCCATAAGACCCGTTTGACGGGGTAAAAAAAAGATGCTGCGGCCCCTCCGCCGGGAGGTATCGATTTTTCGGAATCCCCGAGGATTATTATATCGTCGATAAAAGATCTCTCGGTGACGGCCGGCCGGAACTTTTATATTCTTCGGCCACCATGATGGAAAATCCGGCATGGGGAGAAAAGACCAGGGTACGGTCAGAAAGATTATGAGAGGTGATCGATATATCCAGGTTTTCGTTGCGCCATAATGTGGCTTGATTCACTCCGAAACCCATATTAACCGAAGCGTTCACATTTAGAGCTTTATCACCGGAGGTTCGAACATTGAAATCAGCCCCTGACAGGATACTAATAAACAACAACCCGCGGCAAGGCAAAAGATATATTACAGGG
>JAJBVJ010000240.1 GCA_020859875.1 Rikenellaceae bacterium | reverse complement strand
AACTATTATAGCGGTCGATACCATTTACGGCCGGTACGTCCTTCCGACCCCGTACTCGATCCGGGATATGATCGTCGATTTAAATAATTATATAAACGCCATATAATTACCATATTAAGCAGATAGGGCTTCCGGTTACGGAAGCCCTATCTGCTTAATGGGATATTATCGGCGGATGTCGAGAATTGCCTTATATTCGATCGGAATTATCCGCAGGAACTGGGTGCTGTAAATATCCCAGTCGTCGAGCATTCTCTTGGCAAGGGGGCTCCCGGTGTGGTAGTAATGGCTGGAAACGATCCCGTGGAGTCTCTTTTCATCTCCGCTCTCCTCCAGCAGCTCTATCTCCACTGTCTCCATATTGCAGTAAAAATCGAACTCCCTGGCCGGATCCCACACATAGGCTACCCCACCGCTCATCCCCGCGGCAAAATTTCTTCCCGTGGGGCCGAGAATAACGGCCACTCCGCCCGTCATATATTCGCAGCAGTGGTCTCCCGCTCCTTCGGCCACGGCAAGCGCCCCGCTATTGCGGACGCAGAACCTTTCGCCCACCTGCCCGTCGATATAAACCTCACCGCCGGTGGCACCGTAGAGGATGGTATTGCCTGCAATGATATTTTTTTCGGGTTCGAACAGGGTACCCTCCGGAGGGGTCAAGATTACTTTCCCGCCCGAAATACCTTTGGCAAGGTAGTCGTTGGCATCGCCGTGGAGGGTGAAGGTTATGCCCGGGGCGAGGAAGGCCCCGAAGCTCTGGCCGGCGGAGCCGTTGAAGGTGACTCTCAGGGTATCTTCCGGCAATCCTTTCCCGGCGGTCTTCCTTGTAATCTGCCCGGAAAGGTAGGCACCGACGGAACGGTCTGTATTCCCGATCTTAAAGTCGAGCACCACGGGCAGCCCTTTCTCCAGGGCGGGAGCCGCCATGGCGGCGATCGACCGGTCGAGCGCTACGGGCATGTGATTAATATCCGTTCCGGCTTTTTTAACGTCGTTACCGCCCGACCCGCCCGGAAGATATAGAAGTGCCGAGAGGTCGATCCCGGATATTTTTGCAGCCCGGAGAGTCAGCGGGTCGCAAACTGTTTTTGCCTGCCCGGTTCGGCCTTTGGGTGCCGGGATCTTTTTTTGTGTCAGCAGGTCTGCCCTGCCCACGATTTCGTCGAGGCTTCTAAATCCCATCGACGCGAGATGTTCGCGCACATCTTTTGCCACGAATCGCAGGTAATTGACGATGTGTGAATATTCTCCTTTATATTTTTTACAAAGTTCATTGTCCTGCGTGGCTATTCCCACCGGACAGGTGTTGAGGTGGCACCGGCGATCCACTATGCATCCCAGCACTACCATAAGGCTCGTTGCAAACCCGAACTCTTCCGCACCCAGCATAGCCGAAACAACCACGTCGCGGCCCGTTTTGAACTGGCCGTCCGCCTGGAGGATGACACCGCCGCGCAGATTATTGAGAACGAGGGTCTGCTGCGCTTCGGCCAGACCGGTTTCGAGCGGCATACCCGCATACCGTACCGAGCTTATGGGACTGGCTCCTGTTCCACCTTCGCTTCCGCTTATAAGTATAATATCCGCCTTGGCTTTTGCGACCCCGGCCGCCACGGTTCCCACTCCGCTTTCGGATACGAGCTTCACGCTGATACGGGCCTTCGGATTTACATTTTTCAGGTCGAAAATCAACTGTGCCAGGTCTTCGATCGAGTAGATGTCGTGGTGGGGCGGGGGAGATATAAGCGATATGCCCGGGAGGCTGTGGCGGGTGCGGGCGATCATTTCATCTACTTTATAACCCGGGAGCTGTCCCCCTTCGCCGGGTTTGGCTCCCTGAGCCACTTTTATCTGTATTTCGTCGGCATCGGACAGGTACCGGGCGGTTACCCCGAAACGTCCCGAGGCTACCTGCTTTATTGCATTGCGGCTGGAGATACCCTCCTGCCGGTCTGTTACCGCTTCCGGCTCTCCACCTTCGCCCGTGTTGCTCCTTCCGCCCACTGCGTTCATCGCCATCGAGACTGCCCGGTGGGCATGTCCGCTTATGGAGCCGAACGACATTGCCCCCGATACGAACCTTTTTAATATCGACTCTTCGGGCTCCACTTCCTTAAGGTCGATCGGGGAGTGGGGAAGTTCCACCAGATCGCGGATAAAAGCTGCCGGGCCTCCGTTCACTATCGATTCGAACTCTCTGTATTTCTCATAATCCCCCGTGCGGGCGGCCTGCTGAAGGGCTTTTACCGCTTCGGGTGTCCAGGCGTGTTTCTCGCCGCCCCGCCTGTAACTGTAAATTCCCGTATTGGCGGGCTCTTCTTCCGGCCGGGAGAAGGCTTCCCTGTGGGCCGCTGCCGCCTCCGCTGCAATTTCCTCTATCCCTGCACCTCCAATGGGGGAGCAGGTGCCCTCGAAGTATTTTTCGGTGAAGGCGGACGAGAGTCCGACTGCGTCGAAAAGTTTTGCACCACGGTAACTCCGGACGGTCGAGATTCCCATCTTGGACATTACCTTGAGCATTCCCTTGTCGATAGCTTTTACGTAATTCTTTTCGGCTGTGGCCCAGTCGAGCTGTAATTCCCCGGCTTCGACCAGCTGCCCCAGTACGGCAAATGCCATATAGGGATTTACCGCACTGGCGCCGTAACCGATCAGCAGGGCGATGTGCATAATCTCACGGGCTTCGCCGGTTTCGACGATAAGGGCTATCTGGGAACGCTTGCGTTTTTTTATGAGGTAGTGGTGGACTGCCGAAAGGGCCATCAGGGAGGGAATGGGAGCCCGTTCTGAGTCGACCTTTCGGTCGGTCAGAATAATGTAGTTGCATCCGTTATCGACAGCCGTTTCCGCCTGGCGGCATATATCGAGTATTCCCTCTTCCAACCCCTTGCCGCCCGCATGTGCATTGTAGATCATGTCGAGGTCATGGGTGCGGAAGCCCTTGTAACGGAGGTTCCGCAGGATGTCGATGGCCCTGTTGGTTACCACGGGGCTTGTAAGTTTGACCACCTTACACATTTCGGGAGAGGGTATGAGCGCATTGCCGTCCACCGCGCCGATATAAGCGGCGAGCGACATGACCAGCTCTTCCCTCAGCGGGTCGATCGGTGGGTTGGTGACCTGTGCGAATTTCTGCCTAAAATAGTTGAAAAGGCGCTGAGGCTGAGAGGATAGTACGGCAAGCGGAGTTCCGCTGCCCATAGAGTAGAGGGGCTCGGATGCATCGCATGCCATCGGTTTTATTATCCGTTCGATCTCCTCTTTAGTGTAGCCGAAGGTTTTGAGCAGCGGAAGATAATTGTCCCTTTTCCACGATACCTTCCTTCCGGAGGTCACCTGGTCTACGACGATCCTGTTCTTTTTCAGCCACTCCCTGTATGGATGCCCTCCGGCGAGCGAAGCCTTGATTTCTTCGTCGAACATGATGCGTCCTTCCTTAGTGTCGACCATAAGCATCTTTCCCGGCCGGAGGCGACCCTTTTCACGAATCTGCGATGCAGGGAAGTCCGTAACGCCGGTTTCGGAGGCTATCACCATCGTATTGTCGGTGGTGATCAGGTATCGGGCCGGGCGAAGACCGTTCCGGTCGAGCATCCCGCCCGCATACCTCCCGTCGGAGAAAAGAATGGCGGCAGGACCGTCCCACGGCTCCATCCATATACTGTGGTATTCGTAAAAGCCTTTGAGGCTCTCCGGGATCCGATTGCGGTCGTTGTAGCTCTCGGGTACGAGCATCGCCAGTGCATGGGGAAGGCTCATTCCGCTCATGACGAAGAACTCTATGGCATTGTCGAGAGAGGCGCTGTCGCTCATCCCCGGCTGTATGATCGGGCTCACGGAAGAGGCTCCCAGGTTCCGGGGGTGGAGCACGCTTTCGCGGGCCTGCATCCAGGCCCGGTTGCCCTGTATGGTGTTGATCTCGCCGTTATGTCCTATCAGCCGGAAGGGCTGGGCCAGATCCCACGTGGGAAACGTATTTGTGCTGAATCGGGAATGGACAAGTGCTATACCGCTCGTAAAGTAGGGATTCTGGAGGTCGGTGAAGTAATACCTCAACTGCTGGGAAGAGAGCATCCCTTTATATACGAGGTTGGTACTCGAAAGGCTGACCACGTAACAGCATTTGGGGTTATCGGGGTATTTGCGGGATATTTCGGATTCTATCTTTTTTCGGATCGTAAAGAGCCTGCCGGGCAGGTCGCCGAGCCCGCGCGGGTCGGTAACGAATATCTGCTTGATGTCCGGCTCGGTTTCGAGAGCTGTCTCGCCCAAAATGTCGCTGCATACCGGAACGTCTCGAACGTGCATCAGCGACAGTCGTTCTTCGTGAACTACGGTGCGGATAACGTTGAGGCATTCGGCCCCGAGGGGCGGGTCTTTGGGCAGGAATACCAGGCCCGTACCGTAGCGCCCTTTCTCGGGCACCGGAATGCCTTGAAGGAGGATAAATTCGTGGGGTATTTGCACCATCATCCCTGCCCCGTCGCCGCTCTTGTGGTCTGCTCCCTCCGCTCCGCGGTGGCGCATATTTTCAAGAACGTGCAGCCCTGTTTCCACGATTTCGTGGCTTTTGTTTCCTTGGATATCGATCACCAGGCCTACACCGCACGCGTCGTGCTCGTTTTGCGGATCGTACAGGCCTTGCTTTAAGGGTATATCGGTCATGTGACTTCGGACTTTGCGGTACCGGTACCGCCGTAACGGCCGGAAAACAGGAATTGCCTGTTTTCCGGCCACGGACGGTTCCAAATAATTTTCAGGATATGGCCGCCAATTGTCGGCTCCAGCAAAGGTAGCTAAAATCGCCTCAGGATGTTTGGAAATATTTGTAGGAGTGGAATATTTAACAAATTATTAAAAATTGTTAACCGGATACCGTAATTACCCCAAAGCGATTCCTCTGCCTGATAAAAAGGTAACGATTACCTTATAAACAGCAATTCACGATATTTCGGCAGCGGCCATATCTCGTTGTCTACCGACAGCTCCAGCTTGTCGATATGGTAGCGAATCTGGTCGAAGAGCACTTCAACATTATCATGGTATGCAATGGCTTTCTCTTTTCCCGATTCCATGGCATTTGCTTTTTTACGCTCCTCGACCATCTGTTCCACAAGGGTATGTATCCGGTCGATGTGGTTTGCTATATCGAGTACGGTAGCACGGTCGTGCCTTGTGATATTCTGGGATTCGGTATCGGGGAAGAGCCTGGAAGCTTTATCGATCTTTCCGAGCAGTATCTCCTGGTAGCGGGAGGCCACCGGTATCACATGGTTAAGGGCCATGTCGCCAAGAACGCGGGCTTCGATCTGAATTTTTTTGGTGTATGTTTCCCATTCCACTTCCGCACGGGCATGCAGTTCCGTTGCGGTGAGGACACCGAGTTTTTCGAAAAGTTCCACAGTCTCCTTGTCGCCGAGCCGCTCTATCATCCGCGGTACGGAAGTTTCGCAGTCCAGGCCCCGTATTGCAGCTTCCGCTTTCCACTCGTCGCTGTAGCCGTTGCCGTCGAACATTATAGCCTTGCACTCTTTCAGGTACCGCCGGACGGTGCGGAATATGGCTTCCCTTGCCGCTACTCCCTGCATAATTAGAGTGTCTACCTCGGTCGAGAACTCCGTAAGCTGGCGGGCAACGGCCGTGTTGAGAACCGTCATCGGGTTTGCACAATTGGCCGAAGAGCCCACGGCACGGAACTCGAAACGGTTGCCGGTAAAGGCGAAGGGAGAGGTGCGGTTGCGGTCGGTATTGTCGATGAAAAGTTCCGGAATGTGGCTAATGCTCAGTTTCATCCCGTGCTTGCCGTCCATGTCGATGGTATCCCCGTTCTCGCTCGATTCTATCTTTGCCAATACCTCGCTGATCTGTGAACCGAGGAAGATCGAAATTATGGCTGGAGGGGCTTCATTGGCACCCAGGCGATGGGAATTTGTGGCGCTCGAAATGGATGTTTTGAGCAGCCCGTTATATCTGTGTACCGCCTTCATCACATTTACCAGGAAGGTGACGAACTGCAGTTTTTCGTCGTCGGTCTTCCCGGGTGATAGCAGGTTCACACCGGTGTCCGTTCCGAGCGACCAGTTGTTGTGCTTGCCGCTGCCGTTAATACCTTTAAACGGCTTCTCATGAAGCAGGACACGGAAACAGTGGCGCCGGGCCACCTTGCGGATGGTGGACATCAACAGCACGTTGTGGTCGTTTGCCAGGTTGGCCTCCTCGTAGACGGGTGCCAGTTCGAACTGGTTGGGAGCCACTTCGTTATGGCGCGTTTTCACCGGGATGCCCAGAGCGAGGCATTCATATTCGAGGTCTTTCATAAATGCCGCCACGCGCGTTGGGATAGCGCCGAAATAGTGATCTTCGAGCTGCTGGTTCTTGGCGCTTTCGTGGCCCATCAGGGTGCGTCCGGTGAGCATCAGATCGGGGCGCGCGGCCCACAGACCTTCGTCTACAAGGAAATATTCCTGCTCCCATCCCAAATAGGAATATACCTTACCTACCCGATGGTCGAAATAGCGGCACACCTTTACAGCCGCCTTGTCCACGGCATCGATAGATTTCAACAGCGGGGCCTTGTAATCGAGTGCCTCTCCCGTATAGGATATAAAGATTGTCGGTATGCAGAGGGTCGAATCTACGATAAATGCCGGGGAGGTGGGATCCCACGCGGTGTAACCCCGAGCCTCGAAAGTGTTGCGGATACCGCCGCTCGGGAAGCTCGATGCGTCCGGTTCCTGCTGGATCAGCAGTTTTCCGGAGAACTCCTCTATCACTCCGCCTTTTCCGTCGGGCTCGATGAAGGCATCGTGCTTTTCGGCCGTGCCGCCCGTAAGGGGCTGGAACCAGTGGGTGTAATGCGTGGCACCCATTTCCGAGGCCCACTGTTTCATTCCGGCCGCTACGCATTCCGCCGTTTCGCGGTCGAGCGGTGAACCGTTTTTCATTGTGTCGCACAACGCTTCGTAGCACTTTTTCGGGAGGTATTTGAGCATTTTTTCATTATTGAATATATACGCTCCGAAATACTCTGCCGGCCGCTGTGCTGGGGGTGTTACGTTGTAGGCTTTGCGCCTGATTGCCTCGTCGATAACATTGAATCTTAGAAGTGACATACTTTACGGGTTTTGATGTTAAACTTTCCGTCTTCGGCGGGATATCGTTACTTGTGTTTTTTTGCTTGCGAAAGATTGTTACGGTTTATCTCCGGGCGGTTTTTCCGGCTGCCGGGAAGGAGCGGTTTTCACCGCCTCCTTCTCGTACCGCCGGCGGCGCCCCGCCGAAGTCACTTCCGTTGGTGCCGGACGCCTTTTACCATTACTGAACAAACCTAACCTGAAAACAAACCTGACTGACCCGAACTAACTCTTTTTCGGAAAGTGACCTCCTCGTTAGTTCATCAATTTCTGTGCAAACATAAATAAATTTGGTAAT
>JAJBVJ010000205.1 GCA_020859875.1 Rikenellaceae bacterium | reverse complement strand
GTCGGGGCCCGGCGCACCGAGAGCGAAGTCCGGGAAGGGAAAGTGAACAGGGTATGTTACGCCAAAAACGGCCGGCCGGAATATAGCGAAACCCGCTCGCTCGTCCTTGCCACCGGCCATTCGGCCCGGGATGTATACACGATGCTCAACCGGGCGAATATACGTCTGCTGGCAAAGAACTTTGCGATGGGGGTTCGCATCGAGCATCCGCAGGCGCTCATCGACTCGATACAATACCGCATGCCCTCGCGGGGAGAATACCTCCCGGCGGCGAGCTATTCGCTCGTACAGCAGATTCGGGGCCGCGGGGTCTATTCGTTCTGTATGTGCCCGGGAGGCTTTATCGTCCCGGCGATGACTGATATTTCCGAGTCGGTGGTAAACGGCATGTCGCCCTCGGGCCGCAACTCTCCGTTCGCCAATTCGGGAATAGTCACCGAAATACGGCAGGAGGATCTCGGCCATCTCCACAGGCGGTACGGCGTGCTGGCAGGTATGCGGTTCCAGCAGCAGCTGGAACATACCGCCCGGCGCTGCGGCGATGAGCCTTTTCGCGCCCCGGCTCAGGGGATAGCGGATTTCGTGGCCGGAAAACCATCAGCAAGCCTCGCCAAGACCTCCTACGTTCCGGGACTCACTCCCTCCGAACTCCACAAGTGGATGCCGGCTTTTATCTCGGACGCACTTCGGGAAGGAATTTCGGCCTTCGGGGGGAAGATGCGCGGATTCGTCACTAACGAGGGGATCGTTGCAGGTGTCGAGTCGAGGACGTCCACTCCGGTACGAATCCCGCGCGAAGAGGCCACCCTGTGCCATCCCGAAGTCGAGGGCCTCTATCCATGCGGCGAGGGGGCCGGCTATGCAGGCGGCATAGTAAGCGCAGCCCTCGACGGGGAGAGGGTGGCCGACGCCCTGGCGGATAATCATAAACTCTAATATTCAATTATTTCCACTTCTTTATCGCTGGCATTTTCTTTGTTTGATCTATACGGATAAAACAAGAAAAAAAATGGCAAAGAAAATTTCGGACCAGCTGGTGGATACACTCCACGATGCGGGAGTAGAGAGGATATATGCGGTGACGGGCGACAGCCTCAATCCGGTTAACGACGCCGTGCGCAGGCATAAAAATATCGAATGGATCCACGTGCGCAACGAGGAGACGGGTGCCTTCGCCGCGGGGGCGGAGGCGCAGTTGAACGGCATCGCATGCTGTGCCGGCAGCTGCGGGCCGGGACATGTACACCTTGTCAACGGGCTATATGACGCCCACCGTACGGGGGCCCCGGTGATAGCTATCGCCTCTGCGATCCCCTCGCAGGAGATGGGTACCGAATATTTCCAGGAGACCGATCCGGTCAAACTTTTCCAGGAATGTTCCGGTTATAACCGCATGGCGCTCACCCAGGAGCAGTTCCCGCGGATGCTGCACGGAGCCCTTCAGCACGCCCTCGCTCGTAAAGAGGTTGCCGTTATCGGTCTTCCGGGAGATCTGGCCTCGAAACATTCCGTGGACAATATTTCGTCGGACAAGGTATTTATAACCTCCTCACGGGTCATTCCCGGAACAAGGTCGCTGGAGAGGATGGCCGAAATGATAAACCGGGCGGACAAGGTGGTGCTTTTCTGCGGGATAGGAGCCCGTGAGGCGCACGAAGAGGTGATCCGCCTGGCCGAAAAGATCAAGGCCCCCGTTGCGGCGACCTTTAAATCGAAGGTGCATATAGATTACGACAACCCCTTCTTTATCGGGCTTACTGGCCTGCTGGGCTATCCAACCGCCTACGAGGCGATGCAGGAGGCCGATCTTCTCATAATGCTCGGAACCGACTTTCCGTACGATGCGTTCCTTCCCACCGGCTGCGATATAATTCAGGTAGACATCCGGCCCGAAAGGCTCGGGCGCCGGGCTAAAGTGAGCCTCGGTCTACACGGGGATGTACAGGATACGCTGTTCGCCATAATGGAAATGGTGGACCCGAAAGAGGATACGGGTTTTGTAGACAAGTACATAGGGAAATATAACCGCCACGACGAGATAATGCAAAGTGAGGCCCGGATAAAGGGACGTACCGACCGGATAGCGCCGGAATACGCCGCCGTACTAATCGACAAATATGCCCCGGACGATACCATATTTACGGTCGATACGGGTATGTGCTGCGTCTGGGGAGCCCGATACATCAACGGGACAGGCAAACGCGATATGCTCGGCTCGTTCAACCACGGATCGATGGCCAACGCCCTTCCGCAGTCGATAGGGGCCGCATTGGCCCGGCCCGGCCAGCCGGTGGCGGCACTTTGCGGCGACGGAGGTATTTCGATGCTGCTGGGAGACCTGGCTACCGTCGTGCAGTACAAGCTGCCGATAAAGATATTCGTGTTCAATAACCGTGCGTTGGGCATGGTGAAATTGGAGATGGAGGTCGCCGGGATTCCCGATTGGCAGACCGATATGTACGATCCCGATTTCTCCAAAGTAGCCGAAGCGATGGGAATCGAAAGTGTCACGATCCATGACCCGGGAAAGGCCGAAACCGCAATAAAAAATGCCTTCGATATCGATGGCCCGGTACTTATAGAACTGATGACCGACCCCGATTCCCTCGCCCTGCCGCCCCATATAGAACTTTCGCAGGTCAAAGGCTTTGCCGAGGCGATGGCGAAGGTGGTCGTCTCCGGCAATATAGCCGAAGTATGGAATACGGTACGCAGTAATGTAAAGCATATCCCGGAAATAATATAGGAGGGTATATCGCCATTCGCCGCTCCGCCGGAGGGCCACCACCAGCCGGCGGCCCGACATTCTTGTGCAGTTATTTCTCTACCGGCTTGCCTAATCGAGTGAAATGTTTCTTCTCCCCTACCTTTCCTTGATAAAACCGACGAACGAACGAGAGCCCGCGGGCTTGCACGCAAGGCCGAGAGAGGAGGAGAAAGGCGTAGCCAAATATCGTGTATGGAGGGAACCGAGGAACGAAGCAGGAGCAGAGCCAAACGACGCACGAAGCGGGAGCAGAGCCAAGCGAAGCTTGAGCTAGCCCCGCAAGAAGGAGTAAAAGGAACTTAAGTGTAGCTTGAGCTATGCCCTGCAAGGACGAGGAAGGGCGTAGCCCAACAATGCCTCCCGGAAGCAACTCCTGCTCCGGCGCGGCGGTGTCCTTTTACCTTCGGTTGCCTCCTTCGCACCTCGGGCATTGGAGTAAAACTCCATGCCTCTCGGTTTGGCGTCGGTTGGACAAGCAACCGACGAACGAAGTATGAGCCAAGTAGCTTGCTTGACTTGGCCATACAAGGAGAAGGAAAATGAAGTTAAAAGTGAAAAGAAAAACAGGTATAAACTACTCCTACCGGCCACAATATCGAAATCCCCGCCGGGCCGACCGACAAGAAAGGAAGACTGCCGAGTTCACTCGGTGTACCCTGAGCCACAAGGGAAAGGAACTTAAAGGTAGCTAAAGTTACGGTTATTAACCCGGATAGTTTATTAATAGTGTCTGTGAAAAAGTGTAAAGTGTTACACCCCGTAATATCCCCTGTACCAGGCAATAAACTTCTCCATCCCCTCTTCCAGCGGGGTGGCGGGGCGGTAGCCGTAATCCTTTTCCAGGAGCGACGTATCCGCCCAAGTAGCATTCACGTCCCCCGACTGCATCGGGAGGTAGTTGCGGATGGCCTTGCGGCCGGTTATCCGCTCGATGCAGCAGATAAAATCGAGAAGTTTAACGGGATGGGAATTCCCGATGTTGTATATACTCGAACCGGGTGACAGGACGGCCGATGCCGTCGCCGGCCGCCGGGTCAGAACCCGGCAGACACCCTCGGCGATGTCGTCGATAAATGTAAAGTCCCGGCTCATATCGCCGTTGTTGAAAATATCGATCGGCCTGCCTTCGAGTATAGCCGATGCGAAAATCATGGGGGACATGTCGGGCCTTCCCCAGGGCCCGTATACCGTAAAGAACCGCAATCCGACGGACTCCATACCGTACAGTGATGCATAACTGGCCGCCATAACTTCATTCGACTTTTTAGTGGCTCCGTAAAAACTGACGGGGCTGTCCGTCCGGTTCGACTCTCGGTAGGGGATATCGGTGCTATTGCCGTATACGCTCGAACTGCTTGCATATACGAATTTCACGCCTTTGCGCCCGCGGGCCAACTCGAGCATATTTAGAAAACCCTTCAGGTTGGAATGGGCGTAGGCCTGCGGATTTTCAATACTGTATCTCACTCCCGCCTGAGCGGCAAGGTGGCAAATGGCATCAATAGAAACTCCCTTCACCACGTCTTCGAACTCGGCTTCTTCCGCTATATCGGCCGTTTTGTATCGGAACCTCCCGTCCGGGGAGATCCGGTAACCGTTACCGTCTGCCGGTGAACCCATGTCTATCCCTAACCGGGCCAGCCGGGCAACTTTCAGCGAAGGGTCATAATAGTCGTTAAGGTTATCGATACCCGTTACGGTATGTCCCGCCCCGACGAGTTGGCGAACCGTACGGTAGCCTATAAAACCGGCGGCCCCGGTCAAAAATATATCCATGAGTGCAAAGATAGGGAATATGGCAAAATTTGCGTTAAGCTAATATTTAGTTAGCTTTGATGATATATACAATTATTATCCCGCAATCCGTATGAAACTGACTTTAATTTCAATCCCTCTTACCTGTTTTCTTCTGTCGTCGGCCCGGCCCGGAAGCTCTCCTAAGGAGCCGGCGGCGCGACCCGAGCTGCGGACCTTTACCGACAGTGTCAGTTATTTGTTGGGCTGCGAAGTCGGGAACGCCCTGTTGCTGGAAGGGAACCTTTCACCCAAATCGCTAAATATTAAAGTTTTCCTTGCGGCCATGGAGGATACTTTCAACGAAAACCCTATGGATATAAAGCTCGACGACGACCGTATATTCGACTTTATCGAGACGGAATCAGCCAAACTCCTGGAGCAGAGCGAGCAAGAGGCGTGGGCCCGGGTGAGGCAAAGGATGGAAGAGGAAGGCTATATTTATGTAGATGAAAATACCTACTGTAAGGTTATAAAACAGGGAGAGGGCAAACCGGCCACCCGGGAAGACCAGACGGTAACCTACATCGCCATCCACTACGACCGTAACGGAAATGTACCGCTCGAGAACCTACCCTTTTCAGGAGTCGACAGCGACCCGGCCTCTCGATTTACAAAGATCTTTGGGGGCCCCGTGGAGTTCCTCTGCCAGGGATCAGTTTTCCACATCGCTTTTCCCGACCCCTACCCGGTCGGAACTTCTACCCACTCCGACCCATCCTTCTACCGCTTCACCCGGTTCGAGATCCTGGAGGTCGAAGACTAACAGAGTATTCCCGTACCGAACCGGGAAATAAAATGCTCATCCCCAGCGGGTTTATTGACATTATTTTATATCTTTGTGCGCCCGTCCGGTAAAGGACGTCTATAAATAATGTCTAACTGATTAATTGTCAGAATTTAACACAATGGAAGAAAACAAAGAATTAGAAGCCCAGACTGCAGAAGCGTCTGCCCCCCAGGCAGAAGAACCTGTGGTCGAAGTCCAGGCCGAAGCCGAAGTAGCCGAGGCAAACCCGTCCGCTGCCGACGGCCTGGTGGAAACACCTGCCGAAGATCCGGCTGAGGCCGCTGAAGAGACTCCCGCAACCGAAGAAGTGTTCGGACAGGAAACTGTCGAAGAGGCCCTCGTAGCGGAAAATGCAGAGGTCGCCGCAGTTGAAAACGACGAAAATATCGTTGCAGAAGTCGAGGCGGTCGAGCAGGCGGAAAAGCCCATCAAAGCCGAAACCAAAAAAACCAAAGCCGAAAACAAACCCGAAGATGAAACCCAGGCGGCCCCGGCCTCCAATGAAGATTTCGATTGGGATTCCTTCGAAAAAGGGCTCGGCGTCTATACCGAAGACCGTGAGGCCATCGCCAAAAAATATGACGACACCCTCTCGAACGTACAGGTAGGCGAAGTGGTCGAAGGCACGGTGATCTCCCTCAACAAAAGGGAAGTCGTAGTTAATATCGGCTATAAATCGGAAGGTATTATCCCGGGGAGCGAATTCCGCTACAACCCCGAATTGGCCGTAGGCGAAAAGGTGGAAGTTTACGTGGAAAGCGCCGAGGATAAGAAGGGGCAGCTGATTCTTTCACATAAAAAGGCGCGTCAGCTCAAGAGCTGGGACCGCGTCAACCTCGCACTGGAAAACGACGAAATCATCAAAGGATATATCAAATGCCGCACCAAGGGCGGTATGATCGTGGATGTGTTCGGAATCGAGGCGTTCTTACCAGGATCGCAGATCGACGTCAAACCTATCCGCGACTACGATATTTACGTCGACAAAACTATGGGATTCAAGGTGGTTAAGATCAACCAGGAATTCCGCAACGTGGTCGTTTCCCACAAGGCTCTCATCGAGGCCGAACTGGAGGCTCAGAAAAAAGAGATCATGTCCAAACTCGAAAAAGGGCAGATACTCGAAGGAACCGTCAAGAACATCACCTCCTACGGGGTATTTATCGACCTGGGGGGTGTGGACGGCCTTATCCACATTACCGACCTGAGCTGGGGCCGGGTGAACCATCCCGAAGAGATCGTACAGCTCGACCAGAAGCTAAACGTGGTAATTCTGGACTTCGACGACCAGAAAAAACGTATCGCCCTCGGGCTCAAACAGCTCAGCGCCCATCCGTGGGATGCCCTCGACAGTGAACTTAAAGTAGGCGATAAGGTTAAAGGTAAAGTGGTAGTGATGGCCGATTACGGCGCCTTCGTTGAAATTGCGGCAGGGGTAGAGGGGCTTATCCACGTGAGCGAAATGTCGTGGAGCCAGCACCTGCGCTCGGCACAGGAGTTCCTGAAAGTGGGCGAAGAGGTGGAAGCGGTGATACTCACCCTCGACCGCGATGAACGCAAGATGAGCCTGGGCATCAAGCAGCTTACTCCCGACCCCTGGGCAGATATCGAAACCAAATATCCGCTCGGCTCGAAACATACTGCCAAGGTGCGCAACTTCACCAACTTCGGCGTTTTCGTCGAGATCGCGGAAGGTATCGACGGCCTTATCCACATCAGCGACCTGAGTTGGACAAAGAAGGTAAAACATCCCGCAGAGTTCACCCAGATCGGTGCGGACATCGACGTTGTGGTTCTCGAGATAGATAAGGACAACCGCAGGCTCAGCCTCGGCCACAAGCAGCTCGAAGAGAACCCTTGGAACGAATTTGAAGCGCAGTACGGCATAGACTCCGTTCATGAAGGCACCATCACCGAAATGAACGACAAGGGCGCCGTGGTGGCCCTCGGCGAAAATATCGAAGGATTCTGCCCGACCAAACACCTTCAGAAGCAGGACGGTTCGATGCCTAAAGTGGGCGACAAACTCGAATTCAAGGTTATCGAGTTTTCCAAAGCTACATCGCGAATGACTCTTTCCGACGTCCGGGTTTACGA
>JAJBVJ010000237.1 GCA_020859875.1 Rikenellaceae bacterium | reverse complement strand
GGGTGGTACTGGTCTGTCCGATCGACAGTGAGGCACCGGCGGGAAGAATGATCCTTCCCCAGATGCAGGCGGTAAGAGAGGTGCTCGACCGAAACGCCGTGGTACTTGTCGTCCAGCCGCAGCAGTTGACTGAGGCCTTTGCGGGGAATCTCGCCCCCTCGCTGGTTATCACCGACTCTCAAGTTTACCGGGAAGTGAGGGCGGCGGTTCCGGCCGGGATCGAAGTTACGACTTTCAGCATCCTGCTTGCGGCCGCAAAAGGCGATTACGACCTGTATGTCAGGGGTCTCGAAGCGGTAGACCGCCTCGGCGACGGTGACCGTATTCTTATTGCCGAGAGCTGCCTGCATCAGGTAAGTTGCGAGGATATAGGACGGGTGAGGATACCGGCCTGGCTGGAGGAATATTCGGGCAAAAAACTCTCCTTCACGGTAATTTCGGGTATGTCGCCACTTCCGGAAGATATTGACCGGTACCGCCTAATGGTGCAGTGCGGCGGGTGTATGGCGACGCGGCGCCAGCTGTTGAACCGGATCCGTAAGGCATCCCGGTCTGGTGTCCCGGTAACCAATTACGGGATGCTGATCCGCAAGATACGGGGCTGAATTACGAAATATTTAAACATGGACAATATTATCGGCCGCAGAATATCCGCCGAACTGGCATTGCCGACGGGCGGGGTAACAGCAGTGCTGAAGCTCCTCGAAGGGGGTGCCACCATCCCGTTCATCAGCCGCTACCGCAAGGAGGCTACCGGCGGACTCGATGAAGAGGCGGTGGGTAATATAGCGGAATCTTACAGGAAACTGACCGAACTGCTGAAAAGACGGGCAGTAATACTCTCTTCGATCGAAGAGCAGGGTAGGATGACACCCGAGCTCCGGCAGAAGATCGAGAATTGTTGGGTGGCTGTCGACCTCGAAGATATATATCTGCCCTTCAAACCCAAAAAACGTACCCGTGCGGCCATAGCGCGGGAGAAGGGATTGGAACCGCTCGCAGCCCTTATAATGCGGCAGGACGGCACCGTGCCCGAGCGGGCGGCGGCCCGGTTTGTCAAAGGGGAGGTCGCTTCGGTCGGCGACGCTCTCGACGGGGCTTCGGACATCATAGCCGAATGGGTCAGCGAGAACGAGGGTGCGAGAAATACAATCCGCGGCCTCTTCGTACGGGAAGCGGTACTGACTTCCAAATCGGTAAAGGGAAAGGAACCCGAGGGCCGGAAATATTCCGACTATTTCGACCGCTCCGAGCTCCTGCGGCGGATGCCTTCGCACCGGCTATTGGCCGTTTTCCGCGGGGAGAAGGAGGGATTTCTCCGGGTGGGTGCGATCCCCGGCGAGGAGAAGGCGCTCGCTCTGCTCGGCCGGATATTCGTCCGTCGGGGATCCCCCGCGCGGGAGCTTGTCGAACGGGCCGTAGCGGACGGTTACCGCCGTCTATTGCGGCCGTCACTTGAGAACGAGGCCCTGGCCGGGGCGAAGGAAAGGGCCGGGAGCGAAGCCATCAAGGTATTTGCCGCTAACCTGCGACAGCTGCTACTGGCCCCTCCGCTCGGTAAAAAGAGGGTTATGGCCATCGACCCCGGATTCCGGAGCGGATGCAAGGCCGTTTGCCTCGACGAGCATGGAAACTTCCTCACCCATTTTACGATCTACCCCCATCCGCCGCAAAGCCGCGCGGCGGAGGCCGCGGCACAACTCGTAAGGGCGGTCGAGCAGTACGGTATCCGGGCCGTTGCAATAGGCGACGGAACGGCGGGCAGGGAAACCGAGCAGTTGGTTTTGGGATCGGGATTACCCGCCGGTGTCGAGATCCATACCGTGAGTGAGGACGGTGCCAGCGTCTATTCGGCATCGGAATATGCCCGCCGGGAATTTCCGCAGCTCGATGTTACCGTTCGCGGGGCTATATCAATCGGACGCCGCCTGCTCGACCCGCTTTCGGAGCTTGTGAAGATAGACCCCAAATCCATAGGGGTGGGCCAATACCAGCACGATGTCGACCAGGGCGAGCTGAAGCGGTCGCTGGACGGGGTGGTAGAGAGTTGTGTCAACCTGGTGGGCGTGGAACTCAATAGGGCTTCGGAGAAATTACTCTCCTATGTCTCGGGAATCGGCGAGACCCTCGCCCGCAATATAGTCGATTACCGGACAACCAACGGGCCTTTCCGCTCGCGCGAGGAGCTTAAAAATGTTCCGAGGCTCGGTGCAAAGGCATTCGAACAATGTGCCGGGTTCCTGCGCATTGCAGGTGCGCAAAACCTTTTGGACAATACTGCTGTCCATCCCGAATCTTATAATGTGGTAGTAAAGATGGCTACGGATGCGGGAGTATCGGTGGCTGGCCTTATTGCAGAAAAGAGGCTTCGGGAGGGAATCGACCTGGAGCGGTACGTGACGGAGAAAACCGGTATGGTGACTCTGGGTGACATTATGTACGAACTGGACAAACCGGGGCGCGACCCGCGGGGTAAACTGGAGCCGTTTTCCTTCTGCGACGGTGTAAAGGATATGGGCGACCTCCGGCCGGGGATGGAAATGCAAGGGATCGTAACCAATATAACGAATTTCGGGGCTTTCGTGGATATAGGTATCAAGCAGGACGGCCTGGTGCATGTGTCCCAGATGGCTGACAAGTATATCTCCGATCCCGCGGGGGTAGTCCGACTCCGCCAGAGGGTGACCGTAAAAGTGCTCGAAGTGGACATCGCCCGCGGCAGGGTGAGCCTTACCATGAAGGGAGTGTAACAATCCGGCCCGGGAATAGCGGGATTATTAACGTCTTTTTATAATTTTGACAGATATAATAAAAATCGCTTCTAAACTTAAAATATAATTATGAAGAAATTATCGCTCTGCTCCATCGCGGGTATCGTAATGTTAGCCGCCCAACTGCTTACGGGCTGCGACTGTGGTGAGAAACAGCCGGTAGAACCGCAGGTAACGAAAGTTATCTATATGATCGGCGACGGCATGGGTCTCTCGCAGGTTACCGCCTACATGCTCGAAAACGATTACCGCCCTATCAATATGGATCGGGCCCAGGCCGTGGGTTTGGTAAAGACCTATTCCGCAAACAACCGCGTAACCGACTCTGCTGCGGCCGGAACGGCCCTTGCGACGGGGAGCAAGACCCATAACAGTATGCTGGGAGTCGATCCCGCAGGCAACCGGCTCGAAGGTATAATGGCAAAGGCACAAAGAGAGGGGTTGGGAAGCGGCATCGTCATAAATTCCTACCTCACCGATGCGACGCCCGGTGCATTTTATGCCCATGTTAACCATCGCGCAGAGCATGAAACCATTGCCGATCAACTCGCTGCATCGGGAATCGATGTATTTATGGGAGGGGGTCGGGACCCGTTCGACCGACGCGAAGACGGAAGGAACCTTCCCGAGGAGTTGGCTGCCGTAGGATATGCGGTAGCCTACGATTTCGACGGGCTTGCGGATATTACGGAAGGTAAAGCGGCGGGATTCTTTGCTCCCGGTTATATGCCCTACGTTCTGGACGGACGATACGAGAACTATCTTCCGCTTGCAACGGAAAAGACCCTCGAAATACTTACCAATAACGACAAGGATGGAAAAGGCTTCATAGTGATGGTCGAAGGGTCTCAGATCGACATTGCGGGACATGACAACGACTACGACCATCTGATAGCCGAAATGAGAGAGTTCGACGATGCCGTAGGGGTAGCATTCGATTACGCCGACCGAAACCCGGGAACCCTGGTGGTGGTGCTTGCCGACCATGAGACCGGCGGCCTGAGCCTTCTTCCGGGGGACCCGGACTTTACCAAAGGGGAGAGCGGAGTTAGGGGCAGTTTCTCCACCGGGGGCACTCGGCAGTAATGATTCCGATGTTTGCATATGGTGCCGGGGCCCGAAACTTCACCGGTGTGTTCGACAATACCGATATTCCCAAGATTATCGAAAGCCTGCTTCTGGGCGGACGCTAAACCCGTTCATACCCTCCCCAAAACCCGGTGAGGGTATGTCATTTTCAAAAGTTATGATAACTACCTACATATTCAAGCCCCGTCCGGCCGTGTACCTTCCTACGGGCAAGACGGGCCGACAGACAGTTTTCCTCTCCATCAACGATGCGCGGATATTGCCCCGTCGGTATAAATCCAAATGCACGTTCCAGGAGCTGGCCGCGGCTATCTTCGGGGCGCTTTCGCAGGCTTACCCTCAGACCGTATTCACCGGCTCCGCCGACAACGCTGCCGAAAAACGGATCGAAATAGATGTCCATTCCTACGATGCCACGATATATGCCGGAATGTGGCATGCCCAGACCAAATATGTCGTAACGGTGAAAAAGGGTGATGAGACCACGCGCCGGGAAATCGAGCAGATTAACAGGTACTTTAACGTTTGGGGAAGACCCACGGCAAAGAGTACTCTGAACAAATGTTTCTATAATGCGAATCTTAAATTGTTCGGGATACTCGATACCCTCCTTTAATCCTCTTTCCCGGTCGGATTCCATATCTGCGGGGCATACCATAACATAGTAGCAGATCGCTTTGTCGACCCATTTATTTCAGGGTTCTCTGGTCGGGCAAGTGAGAAGTAATGGACATGGAATGGAAATTACCGGGGGCCGTCAGCGAAATATTCTTCTACGCACTTGCGGAAATAGGCCACGGTCTCGGGCATGCTTTTGTAGGATTTACCCCCGGAGGCATTCCGGTGGCCTCCGCCCTCGAAGTAAATTTTTGCGAATCTGCTCACATCCACATCGCCGCGCGAGCGAAGAGAGACGCGGATAAAATTCCTCGTCTGGATAAAGATCACCGACATCTGCAGATCTTTAACCGTAAGGGGGTAGTTGACGAAACCCTCGCTGTCACCCTGCTGGAAATGGAACCTGCGCAGTTCCGATTCCAGGAGTGTAATATATGCTACACCCACGCCATGGGCGTGGATGGTCTCCATCTTATTGAGGGCATAACCGAGGAGCTTGACGCGGTCGACCGTGAAACTGTTATACACCATCGAATGGACATACGGTATGTCTACCCCGAGCCGTACAAGCGAAGCGACCGTTTCGAAAAGGTCGGACGTGAGGTTACTGAATGCAAAGTTTCCCGTATCGGTCATTATACCGACGAACAGGGATTCTCCCATCTCTTTGGTAATGGAAGCCGTCCCTCCGAGTTTCTCGATCATTTTGTAGACCAGAAAACTCGTCGAAGAACATTCGGGATGGGAGAATACGAGGTCATATTCCTGCGGGGGATCGAGATGGTGGTCTACCAGGACAAATTTTGCCGTGGTATTTGAAAGGATCACTTCGCTGAGCCCTTCAAGGCGGGCGATACAGTTAAAGTCGAGGCAAAATATAATCTCAGAGCCGGAGATAAATGCGGCGGTCTCTCCATTGCGGTCGTCCTTGAATATTCTCAAAGTCTCTATGGAGGGCATCCATTCCAAAAAGTAGGGATAGCGGTTGGGTACCACGCACTCCACCGTATGGCCGAGGGTGCGCAGGAAATGGGCCCAAGCCAGGGAAGAGCCGATGGCATCGCCGTCGGGATTGGTGTGTGATACGACCGTAATCTTGCACGGCTCTCCTTCGATCATCTCCCTAAGGCGGGATATATTGTCTCGATCCAGTTCCATTTCGAAATGAAATATTCGGTAAAGGTACTCAATATTTAAGCCGGAACAAATTTCGTCCGGCAAGAAAAAAGCGGGCTACCTGCCCGCTTTGAATCGGTTAATACTCCGGTTAATAATACTTTATCTCCTGTCCTGTTATTGCGGAGAGGATGTTATTTGCCGCGGAACTGGCACCTATCCGGAACAATTCCGGGGTACACCATTCGGGTCCCAGTAATCGTTCCACCAGGGTGTAATACAGCGCAGCATCCTGCGGGGTTTTTACGCCCCCGGCGGCTTTGAAGCCCACCCGGCGGCCGGTTTTTTCGCAGTAGCGGCCGATTGCGGTACATATTGCAGCGGCAGCTTCGGGGGTGGCCGCAACGGGTATTTTTCCGGTGGAAGTCTTCACGAAATCTGCCCCGGCGAACATGGCCAGCAGGGAGGCTTTGTAAATGAGCTCCGGCGATGAGAGGGCCCCCGATTCTATAATTACTTTGAATACCGTCTCTTCCCCCGCTTCCCTGCGGAGAATCTCGATTTCATTGGCCAGCTCGTTATATTTACCTTCGAGCATCTGGCCGACATTTATAACTATATCCACCTCGTCGGCACCGCTCTCCACCGCCATAGCCGTCTCCAGCATCTTCACCTCCAAGAAGGTCTGCGAGGAGGGGAAGCCGCCGGAGACGCTTGTTATTCTGATCCCCGAGTCCCCGGCGGCAAGCCCGACGGTCTCGACGAAATTAGGAAAAACACAGATCGAGGCAACGTTCGAAACGGTGGGGAAACGGTCGTTAAATGAAACCGTCTTTTCGGTAAATTCCGTAATTTGCCGATCGCTGTCCGTAACGTTCAGTGAGGTGAGATCGATGCAGCTATAACATGTTTTATAAACTTCTTTATTGTAATTACCGTGCGCGTGCGAACGGGCATCGTCCACAATCTTCCCTATCTCCGCCTTGCCGGGAGCTGCGGGATATTCACTTAATCTGGTCGTGTAATCCATATCCGTCGAAAAGGGTTGTTCTTTTTATTGCAAGGTAATAAATTTCTTCGAAAGGCACGGGTAACGACAGCCCTTCCCGATTGAGCAGTTTTGCTACTTGTCGAAATTTCGTATATTTGCCCTGCCTTCTGCCCGGATGGCGGAATCGGTAGACGCGCTGGTCTCAAACACCAGTGGAGCAATCCGTGCCGGTTCGATCCCGGCTCCGGGTACGATAAAAGCCTGTTAATCATTTGATTAACAGGCTTTTTAATTTCTTTGAGGGACAAAATAGGGACGAAAAATTAAGAGACTATAAATATTTCTTCAATACCGCATTTTTCAAATCGGTACTTCCATCTATTACCTTTTGTTGTTCTTTTATCTGATTTTCCAATAGTTCCACCTCGGCAATAACGCTTTTTTGCACTTCTATTGAAGGAACTTTTATGGTGATCCCTGTAATTCTATCTATTGATGCCCTTAATTGACGAGAGAATTTCTTTTCCTGCCCTTCTTTAAGTAATACCCATGCTAAATATTTAGGCAGAACATCATCGGTAAATACACGTAAAACGCCACAATGATCCGTCGGATAAAAAGGTTTATTTTCCGGCATATAATTAACCATCCAATCACCGTCAATTCCCCAAAGAACAGACGGAATAGTAAAATCCTCGATAAGCAAATTATTGATGTAGCCAAAAGGCTCAAAAACATTTGCACTATAAATAGGGATTTCACCTTTAGAGGAAAGTTCCCCTGTAATTACTCTCTTTCCGATGGATGCAGTAAACTTTTCCTTATCGGATAATCTATAATTATTCGTAGCTGATTTATTCGCATCGGAAAATAATATTTCAATTTGGTCTCTTAACTTTATAATGTCATTGAATGCTTG
>JAJBVJ010000144.1 GCA_020859875.1 Rikenellaceae bacterium | reverse complement strand
CCATAAGTTAAAATAAATATGAAAAAAACCGGTATGATATTGTCGGCATTGGCACTCATTCCGGCGGCCCGCCGTTCCGGTAGTAAGAGATACTTTCACTGGTTTTCGAATCATTGACAAATACCTGGAATAAAATATATTATGGGAAAAGAGCAAAAACAGCAAGTGCAAATAGACGATCTGCGCAGTGCGATCGAATTGTTGAAGACGTTGCCTCACCAGTACCATGAGACGGACGTGGAGGTCGATCCAAAAGACGAACTTGCCGGAGTTTACCGGAAGATCGGAGCCGGAGGGACGGTTATGCGTCCCACGCAAATAGGGCCGGCGATGATGTTCAATAAAGTCAAAGGTTATCCCGGTTCGCGGGTACTCGTAGGAATGATTGCCAGCCGTGAAAGGGTGGCAGCTATGTTGGGGGCTCCGTCACAGCAGCTCGGCAAACATATGGGTGAGGCCCGGGAAAATACGGTCGATCCGGTCTTCGTGGACAATTCCAAGGCCCTCTGCCAGGAGATAGTTTACAGAGCGGAAGACGACGGGTTCGATCTGCGCAAATTATTGCCTGCCCCGACCAATACACCGCAGGATGCAGGCCCCTATTTCTGCATGGGACTCGTCCTGGGTTCGGATCCCGATACCGGCCATACCGACGTTACGATCCACCGCCTATGCGTTCAGGGGAAGGATGAAATCTCCATCTTCTTCGCCCTCGGGCGGCATATCGACGTTTTCCGGCAGAAGGCCGAAAAAGCGGGTAAACCGTTTCCGATTACCATCAACATGGGGCTCGACCCCGCTATACATATCAGTGCATGTTTCGAAGCCCCGACCACTCCGCTCGGCTTCGACGAACTTAAAATAGCCGGCGGACTTCGCGGCAAGGGTGTGGAACTGGTGGATGCGGTCACGGTAAAACAGAAGGCGATTGCAAAGGCCGAAATAGTGATCGAAGGGGAGATTTTACCCGAGGTGCGTATCGCCGAAGACCGGAATACGAAGACCGGGTATGCGATGCCCGAATTCCCGGGCTATGAGGGGACGGCAAATCCATCGCTGCCGGTAATAAAGGTAAAGGCGGTGACCATGCGAAAGAATGCAATTCTGCAGACGCTCGTGGGCCCGGGGGAAGAGCATGTGTGTCTGGCGGGTATTCCGACCGAGGCCAGTATCTTCAACGTAGTGGAGGCATCCATGCCCGGATTCCTGCAAAATGTTTATGCGCACCCGGCGGGCGGCGGTAAATTTCTCTCGATTTTGCAGGTTAAGAAACGGTCGGAGAGCGACCAGGGACGAGAGCGGCAGGCGGCCCTTATGGCTTTCGGGGTTTATTCCGAACTCAAGCAGGTAATACTGGTGGACGAAGATGTGGATATTTTCGATACCGACGACGTGCTATGGGCCTTGACCACTCGATATCAGGGAGACATAAGTACGGTTTTTATTCCCGGGGTGCGTTGCCACCAGCTCGATCCGTCGCAAGACCCCGCGTTCGATCCCCGCATACTGGCACACGGAATAACCACCAAAACAATTTTCGACTGCACGGTTCCGTATAAGCTCAAAGATAAATTTATCAGGGCCCGGTTCAAGGATGTGGACGTTACTCCGTTCCTGCCGGAATGGATGAAAAAATAGAAATCTAAACCCAGCGGCAGGTTTCGGCCTGCCGTTTGGATTCAAACGGGTGTATGGGAAAAATTATAGTCGGCATAACCGGTGCCACCGGAGTAGAGTATGGGATAAAAGCATTGGAGATGCTCGGGAAGTGCGGAGTCGAAACCCACCTGGTAGTCAGCCGGTCGGCCGAGAGGGTGATAGAACTGGAACTCGGGACGGATAAATCCGCAATCCGGACATTGGCCGATATGGTATATGAGGTAGGAGATATCGGTGCACCGATAGCGAGCGGTTCTTACAAGACCGACGGAATGCTGATCGCCCCGTGTACGGTGAAGACGCTCTCCGAGATCGCCACGGGAGTGACATCTTCCCTGTTGACCCGCGCTGCGGATGTATGCCTTAAAGAGCGGCGCCGGGTGGTATTGATGTTTCGTGAAACCCCGCTTCATCTGGGCCATATCCGCAGCATGGCCGCCGTCACGGAAATGGGGGTGATCGTTATGCCGCCGATCCCCTCTTTATACTCCCGCCCGCAATCGGTCGACGATCTGATTGCCCACTCGGTAGCCAGGGCGCTCGACCTGTTCGGACTGGATTGCGAAATTCCCAGGTGGGGAGGTGATCCGGGTTGATTCTCCGTAACGGCCATTCCGCCGGATGTATAAATATAGGGTGGAGGGTGACATGACCTTTTGAAAAACTGAATTATAAAACAAGATATGAAACGAATGATTTTAGCGGTTTCGACCATTTTTGCGGCCTCATCGATACAGATATCTGCCCAACCCTCGGCAGGACGGATTTCGGCTGACACCGACAAGAGCGGGGATGCCCGGCTGCAGGCCTTGCTGAGTGAAACCGTGGGGAAATTCGGTCGGTATGAATACTTCGACGAGCAGACCGGGAAATCTCTTTCTTATAATCTCTTTATTCCCGACGGGTACGAACCGGGACGTCAGTATCCCCTTGTAATGTTCATCGCCGATGCCAGTACGGCCGGTAAAGAGCTATCGGCGCCTCTTACGCAAGGGTACGGCGGAATTATATGGGCGGGTAGCCGCGACCAGTCCAAGCATCCTTCGTTCGTACTGGTTCCGCAGTATACGACAGTTACAGTCGGGGACGATTTTTCCACATCGTACGAGGTCGATATGACGATCCGGCTTCTGGAAAAGCTCGTGGATGAATATGACGTAGACCGCAGCCGGATCTATTCCACCGGACAATCGATGGGTGGTATGATGTCCATGTACTTCAATATTACCTATCCCGGCCTTTTTGCCGCTTCGGTTTTCGTGGCGTGCCAGTGGGATACCTCCAAAATGGCCGGCTTCGCACGTGATAAATTCTTCTATATCGTGGCGGCCGGTGATTCGAAAGCTCCAAAGGGAATGGAGGCACTCGAAGAGGTGCTGGAGAAAGAGGGCGCCGAGTTCGGGAAGGCCGGCTGGAGCGCAAAACTGCCTTTGGCCCGGCAGGAGGAGAAAGTACGGGAACTCCTATCCGAAGGGCACGATATTAACTTCATCGTCTTCACCGCCAGAAGCGTACTCCCCGAGAGCGGGCAGGGGAGCGAACACATGTATTCATTCGATCATGCATACCAACTCGACGAAGTACGGGACTGGCTTTTCCGGCAGTCGAAATAACCAGCAACATTAATAAATAGTTACAGGGGGTGAACCTCTGTAACTATTTATTGTTAAAGGCCAAAATTCGATTATTAATCTCCGATATACACTCCGGAAGCTGGGTAATATTGTCGATTATGAAGTGCGCCCCAGTTTGCTTCATCCTGCGGCGTGCCCTTTCTTTCATCGTTTCCAAATCTTTTTGCGGCGTTCTGCTGTATTCTTCCGGAGTAAGACCGAGTTCACTGCTCCCCGTTATTACTCCTATGCTCCAAACCCCGGCTGTAAGGCCTTCCTCTATGTCGGATAATGTGTCGCCTACTTTTACCACCGATTCCACATGCCTTATATCGAGCCGAGTCATATTGCGGAATACCATGAAAGGGGCCGGCCTGCCGGCGGCAAGTCCGTCGGGGGTGGCAAGTGAGTCCACCCGGTATCCCCTTTTTTCAGCCCCTTTCCTTACAACTTCCATCATGGCTGCCGTATAGCCTGTGGTGGAACCGATCTTTATTCCGTCCGCGCGAAGCCGCCCGATGGTTTCGACAACCCCAGGGAGGGGTTCAATGAACCGGTCGAGGGTGGAAAATAGGGCCTTTTCGAAGATACTGTTCATGGTGTTAACGTCGTCCTGATTCCATCGTCGGCCGTATTGTCGCTCGAATTCGGCTTCGACTTCCGGCATGGAGAGCACCGTTCTGATATGGTCGATCTTGAGCATACCCATCGGCTCCCTGATCTTTTCGATCGGTACACCGAGTTTCCAAACCTCGTTAAAAACTTTATGGAAAGCGTCGACCGGGGCGAAGCAGCCGAAATCCACCGCTGTTCCCGCCCAGTCCATAATCACACATTTTACTTTTCTACCCATTAATTTCGGTTTAATATGGCGTCTTCTTTTTCGAGCAGGCTCTTTTCCGCCTCCAGATCCCTTACATCGAGTCTCGGGGAGGGGAGGGTACACATTTTAATCGAGTCACCGGCAGAGCAGGTATATTCGTAAATGAGTCTTTGCTCATCGTTCATCTCGGTTTGCGGAACGATGCTTGCCTGGGCGGCGGCAAACTCTTCCGGAGAATAGTTGTCGGAAAGTTTCAGAAAAACTATCCGCCGCGCAACCGGATTATTGTTGTAATCCGGCACGAGATACAGTCCCCGGAGCACCCTGGGGTCTTCGAGAAACGGGAGTTGCAGATAAACGCTCACCAGGGACATATCGGGCTCGTCGAACGCATTGAGCAGTATGTAGAGCATCCGGTGTCTTTTTACCATTGCGATTCCCTGCTTCACAGACTGATGCACACTTTTCCTTCCGGCCAGAAGTCCCTTCCCGTCTTTGGACCGTACAAGGTAGAACGGTTCGGCTTTAAGGCAGCGTACCGACGAGGAGCAGCTGTACGACATATAAATTCCTTCGAGTTTTCCGACACGGTCATAAGCGCTCCGGTTCTCTTTTATGATGTTGGAAACGAACCGTGGGTTATATTCGGTACGGCCGGGTTCCACCGGAATTTCCGACGCCTTTGCACACATGCTTTCGATATCGGCAAGAAGTTTCTTACGGGAAATATTATTGACTTTCGAAAGAGCCTCGTCGAGTGCCCGTGAGTGGCCGCAGGCTTGCGATTTATTTATGAATTCCGGAAGGACGGTGGCATAGAGCGAGGGAAGGACGCTCGGGGAAATATCGAGCGATGCCGCTATGTCTTTCATGCGCACCCCGAGCCTTTTGAGCGACTTGAGTTTCTCATAGAAAGGTTCGAGTAAGCGGTATGGGTCATCCATGTCAGAGGTCATTTTAATCTGCAAATAAACCGAAACAAGATTAATATCAGGTTAAGTCCGTATTAAATAAATGCTAATTAATGAATTAATTATTAAGAATTTATATAATTTATAATTATACATTTTTTTATATTTTTTTTCTTTTGATTTTTGCGCCGGGATCAAAAAACCATACCTATGATTCAGCAATGCAGGATCGCCGTTTTCCACGGTACCTCGATACCCATCGAAATACGGACGGAGAGCATACCCGAACCCGGGCGAGGGGAGTTACTGGTAAGGAACGAATATACTACTCTTTGCCGAAGCGATATTCACACATATAAAGGAACGCGCCAGGAAAAGACCCCCACGATTCTCGGCCACGAGATAGTGGGGCGAATAGCCGCATTTGGGCCCGGGTATCGTCCCAAAGACGAGAGAGGACAAACCCTTGTGTGCGGAGACAGGATAACCTGGGGGATATACGCCTCGGATCCCTGCTGCGAGATGGCCCGCAGGGGTATTCCCCAGAAAGGCAAAGACCTTTTCAAATATGGCCACGAGATGCTTACCGACCGGTGTTCGCTTCACGGCGGGCTCGGTGAGTATATCCTTATCAGGGCAAATACCCCTGTTGTAAAGATAGCAGAGAAGGTTCCGGTAGAGACGGTGAGCCTCATAAACTGTTCGGTTGCAACTGTGGCCGGGGGATCGAGGCTTGCAGGTGATGTTCATCGCAAAAGCGTGGTAATATTCGGCTGCGGTATGCTCGGCCTTATCGCATGTGCAATGTTCGCGGGTAAAGGGGCCTCCTATGTTACGGTTGTGGACACCGACCCGGAAAGGCTATCGATCGCCGGCCGGTTCGGAGCCCATGAGGCTCTTACACCGGAGGAACTTTCCTGTAAAAGGTTCGACGTGGCACTCGAGCTCAGCGGCGCCGCATCCTGCATGGAAAGATCCGTCGAATGCCTGAATGTAGGCGGTACGGCGGTGTGGATAGGCGGTACATTTCCCCAGAATCCTTTGTCGCTGGATGCCGAAAAGATAATCCGTAATATCGTTACCATAAAGGGTCTGCACAACTATAATACACAAGACCTATGCGAAGGAGCCGCATTCATGGAATCGAACTATGATACTTTTCCTTTCACCGAACTTATTAAAGGCGGATTCAGCCTGAGCGAGGTCAACGAGGCGTTCGACTATGCCGTGCGGGAAAATCCTTTCCGGGTCGGGATAGATCTGAGAGATTCCGGCACCGCAAATAAGTTTCGATTATAAATCCAGTAAAATACACAATGCAAACGGCATCGCCAATAAAGCGGGGACGAAGGTCGGACAATATAAAGTTCAATCTTTTTTGCATGGCCGCGGCCTTTCTGACCTACCTCAGCATGTATGCCTTTCGCAAACCGCTCTCGGCCGCCACATTCGAGGGGCTGGTTTTCTGGGGGATCGACTATAAGATCATTGCCATCACGAGCCAGCTGGTTGGATATACGGCCTCGAAATTCATAGGAATAAAGGTGGTGTCGGGTCTCACCCCGCAAGTCCGAAAGAAGCGGATAATGGCTTTTATCGGCATCGCATGGGTCGCTTTACTGATGTTCGCCCTTATTCCCGCCCCGTATAATATAATTTTTCTGGTACTCAACGGACTGCCGTTAGGGATGATTTGGGGGATAGTTTTTTCATTTCTCGAGGGGAGGAAAAATACCGAGCTCCTGGGTGCGGGCATGTGCGTAAGCTTTATCACAGCATCGGGTATTACCAAAAGCGTGGGGCGCGGGCTCATAATCGGGTTCGGTTTGCCCGATACGTGGATGCCATTCTGCGTGGGGATGTTGTTTATCCCGGTACTGCTCCTGGGTACATGGATGCTCGGTAAGATACCGCCTCCGACGGCCGAAGACAAGGCGCTGCGTACGGAAAGGGTGCCGATGAGCAGGGGCAAAAGACGGGCTTTCTTCCGCACCTTCTCCCGGGGAATCGTAATGTCTACGGTGATATATGCCACTCTTACCGTCTACCGCGACCTTAGGAATAATTTCGCCGTGGAAATATGGACTCAGCTTGGCTACGGAGACAATGCCGGAATACTGGCGATGTCCGAGATTCCGATAGCCGTCTGCGTTTTGCTCATAACCGCATCCATGATAAAGATAACCGACAACCGCCGTGCTTTTTTCGGGAATCTTTCGATTTTCATAATCGGCGGACTCATACTTCTCGGCACCACACTGTTATTCACGTCGGGAAATCTGCCTCCGGCCGTATGGATGATCTCTTCGGGTTTCGGGCTTTATCTCTGTTACGTATGTTTTCACACGATGTTCTTCGAGAGGTGGATCGCTCTTTTCCGCTACCGAAGCAATATCGGATTTTTGATCTATATAGCCGATTCGTTCGGATACCTGGGAAGCGTGGACGTGATGTTATACAAAAATTTCTTCAGCCGGGAGATAGACTGGCTGTCGTTCGT
>JAJBVJ010000090.1 GCA_020859875.1 Rikenellaceae bacterium | reverse complement strand
GTCCAAATCAATTATTCGAGGTCCCCAGCGAAAGGTTTTTTCTCTGCCGCAATCTGCGGCGCCGGCGCAGGTTGCGGTGTGGGTACCGTTTCCTGCCGGGGCTTGATCTCGGACGGCTTTGCCTGCGGAGCGGGAGTTTCCACCGAAGGCTTTGGAGCCTGGGCCTGCGGAGCCGCCGGCGGCTCGGGCTTCGCCTCTTTTACAGATTCCGGTTTGGGGGCCGGGGCCTGTGGTTTCGGTTTGCCTGCTGAAAGGTCTATCTTTCCCACTATCTTGGGACTGCGCTGGGCCACTTCGTCCTTTACACTGATTACCCCGCCGGTCTTGATGACCACCTCGTCCTTAAAGTCGGGCTCGGCATTCTTATCCGGGGCCGCCCCTTTTATTTTATCCAACGAGACGGTTTCCTGTTTGAGGTTTATCCTCTCGCGGATATTGACTCTCCCGTCGGCACGGTTGCCCCCGAACTCCTTTTCCAGTACGGCATAGGCATCCGCCCCTACGATGGTATTCGGAGAGCTTTCGATGTTTATGCCTTTCTTGGCGAGGAAGTCCGTGATGGTGGACAATCCCACGTTGAATTCACGTGCAACCTGGTTGAGCCTTAATTTTCTTTCACTTGACATATATAAATCTCTTTTTTTCGGCTTGTCGTTCCACACCCCGTGTGCGGAAAATTCCGGATCTGCAATCCGGGCGGGCCGTCATACCGCGGCCCCGTGAAGTTCCCTATTCGAATTCCGAGCGGAGGATGGCTACGACCTCCTTCACGGTCTCGTCTTCGAGGTCGGTACGGCGGGCAAGCTCGTCCGCCGGAATCTCCAGCACGCTCTTGGCCGTATCGCATCCGATACCCTTTAGAACGTCTATGATCCACTGGTCGATCTCGTCCGAGAAGTCGTCGAGCGCCACGTCTTCCTCTTCCACTTCGCGGTAAACATCTATGTCGTAACCGGTCAGCATGCTGGCAAGGCGAATATTGAGGCCGCCCTTACCGATGGCCAGCGATACCTCGCTCGGTTTGAGGTAGACCGCGGCCGTCTTCTTCTCTTCGTCGAGATTTATAGAAGAGATTTTTGCAGGATTGAGCGCACGCTGTATCAGCAGCTGTGCATTCGCCGTCCAGTTGACCACATCTATATTTTCGTTGCGAAGTTCCTTTACGATGGGATATATCCTCGAACCTTTCATACCCACGCAGGCCCCTACTGGGTCGATGCGTTCGTCGTAGGACTCTACGGCCACCTTCGCCCTCTCTCCCGGGATGCGGACAATCTTTTTGATGGTTATCAGCCCGTCGAATATCTCGGGAACCTCCAGCTCGAAAAGCCTTTCGAGGAATTCGGGAGCCGTACGCGAAAGGATGATCGCGGGAGAATTGTTGCGCATCTCCACCTTCGAAACTATCGCACGGATAGTGTCTCCCTTGCGGAAAAAGTCGCTCGGGATCTGCTCCGATTTCGGGAGCACCAGCTCGTTGTCTTCGTCGTCGAGCACGAGTATCTCCTTTTTCCATACCTGGTAGACCTCGCCCGTGATGATCTCGCCCACCTTCTCCTTGTATTTCTCATAAAGGTTGGCCTTCTCCAGGTCGAGTATGCGTGAGGCGAGGTTCTGGCGAAGCGACAACACGGCCCGCCGTCCGAACGATTCGAGCTTAATCTCGTCGGCAACCTCTTCGCCCACTTCGTAGGACTGGTCGATCTTGTGCGCATCGGTGAGAGAAATTTGCTGGTTGGGATTTTCCACCTGGCCGTCCTCGACCACCGTACGGTTTCTCCATATCTCCATATCCCCTTTTTCGGGGTTTATGATCACGTCGAAATTCTCGTCGGTTTCGTATGTTTTTATTAACAGGTGGCGGAATACATCCTCCAGAACACCTATCATGGTGCTCTTGTCGATATTCTTCAGCTCCTTGAACTCAGCGAATGTGCTGATAAGATTCAGATTGTCCATGGTTCGGTTTATATGGCTTTATTTATTTCCTTATTTATAGTCGAGGTGTTCCGCTGTGGATTTCACTTGGTCGAGCGGGTATTGCCTGACAACCTCCCGCGTCTGTTTTTTCTTTTTTCCTTCGACAGCAAACTTTTCCACGTATGCGAGAGTTATCATCCCGGGCGATGCATCCCGAAGCTCTGCTATGATTTTAACCCCGCTTTTCAAAACTACCTCTACGGGTTTACCGATAAGTTTACCATACTGGCGGAACACTTTGAGAGGCTGTCCTATACCGGCCGAGCCGACCGTAAGTGCGAAATCGTCCGTGATCTGTTCGATCCGGGCGTCGAGCGCACGGCTCAGGGCGGCGCAGTCGTCTATTCCCACCGAAGTATCGCTGTCCACGGTAATGTCTATTTCGTTGGCCGGCGATACTTTAATATCAACCACGAACATACCCTCGGGGAGCAGTTCCCCTACCATCGACCCTATTTTGTCCTCTGTAATCATCCTTCAGCTTTTGTCCGCACCGGCACAAACCGCCGTGGTCCACCCCATACCTGTGGCGGCTCATCTTGCGCTTTGCCATGAAAATAGGGGACTCACGTCCCCTATCTCCCTCGATTGCAGTGCAAATATAATTAAAAAACTCGCCGGGTGCAAAAATTCCCGGAGATTTCTTCTCTTTACTCTACTTCATCGCCCTCCTTTGTGGGATTGAAGGGTTTTATAACCCCCCCTTTCGAAGAGCGGATAAACCCTATGATGGTGTCGCGTTCTTCACTGCGGGGAATCTCGGCCTCTATCAAATCGCAGGCCTTTCCGTAGCCGTAGCCCATCTGGAACAGGATGCGGAACATTTCCTGTATGTGGCCTACCTGCTCCGAGGTGAAGCCCCTGCGGCGCAGCCCGATGAAATTGGCTCCAACGAACGAGACGGGATAGTGGGCTCCCTTTACGAACGGGGGCACGTCTTTGTTTACCAGCGAACCTCCGCTCAGCATGGAATGGGTCCCTATCCGGCAGAACTGGTGAATTGCGGAGTGGCCGCCGATAATGGCCCAGTCGCCCACTTCCACTTCCCCGCCGAGAGAGACCCTGTTAACCAGGACTACGTTATTGCCCACCTGGCAGTCGTGCCCTATATGAACGTAAGCCATGATGAGGTTATTGTTTCCCACCACGGTTTTACCCTTGGCGGCGGTACCGCGGTTGATAGTGGCGCATTCGCGGATAGTGTTGTTGTCCCCGATCTCGACAGTGGTATATTCGCCGCGGAATTTGAGATCCTGCGGAAGACCGGCGATCACGGCCGCAGAATGTATTTTACAGTTCTTTCCGATTCGGGCTCCGTCGTAGATCACGGCTCCCGGGCCTATCCAGCAATCGTCCCCGATGGTCACATCGCCCGCAATATAGGCGAAGGGCTCGACGGTGACGTTGCTGCCGAATTTAGCATCGGGGTGCACATGGGCAAGCGGACTTATCATATTGTTAGTTTAATTGGCTACTCGTTTACCTTGTTCCTGATCACCTGGGCCATCAACTGCGCCTCGGTGGCAAGCTGTCCGCCGACGAAGGCCTTTGCCTCCATTTGTACGATGCCGCGGCGGATGGGTTCCGTAAGCCGGAGCTCGAACTGGAGCGTATCTCCCGGAACCACTTTCTGTTTGAATTTGACACCGTCGATCTTCATAAAGTAGGTGGAGTAATTCTCCGGATCTTCCACATTATGAAGGGCCAATATGCCGCCGCACTGGGCCATAGCCTCTATTATCAGCACCCCGGGCATAACCGGTTCGTCCGGGAAATGGCCGACAAAAAACGGTTCGTTCATCGTCACGTTCTTGATCCCGGCAACACTATCCCGATCTATATGGAATATCCTGTCTACCAAGAGGAATGGCGGACGGTGCGGCAATACACTGCGGATGCCGTTAATGTCGTATACCATTTGGGCATTCGGGTCGTAGCTATATTTGGGGGCGTTCGCACTCTTTCTAATTTCCTTTTTGATCTGCTTGATAACGGCAGTGTTGGCGGCGTGTCCGGGACGGGTTGCAAACACCCTTCCTTTTATCCTCATTCCCAACAGGGCGAAATCGCCGAGCAGGTCGAGCAGTTTATGGCGCGCCGGCTCGTTCTGGTAGCGCAGTTCGAGATTATTGAGGTAGCCCTTCGATACCTTTATGTCATCCTTATCGAAGAGTTTTTTCAGCCTGTCGACCTCTTGTTCGGTCATCGGGTTCTCGACCACGACGATGGCATTGTCCAGATCGCCACCCTTAATGAGGTTAAGATTGAGGAGCGGCTCGAGTTCGTGCAGGAAAACGAATGTTCGGCAGGGAGCAATTTTGTTCGCAAAATCCTCTCCGGGCTCGAAGGTCGCATACTGGTTGCCCAGCACCTTTGAGCTGTAATCTATATGGACGCTGACGCTGAACTCGTCGTCCGGGAATATCTCGATTTTTATATTCTTTTCCGGAACAGTATAGGAAATTTTTTCCCTCACCGTGTAATATTGCCTTTCGGCCTGCTGTTCGGTCAGTCCCGCCCGGGCTATCTGCATTACATATTCCCTTGCGGAACCGTCGAGGATGGGGGTTTCCGGGGCATCGATATCAATTATGGCATTGTCGATCCCGCTGGTATAAAGAGCGGCCATTATATGTTCGATGGTGCTTACCCGGGCACCCTCTTTTTCTATTGTGGTTCCTCTCGAAGTGTCGGTAACGTAATCGGAAAGGGCGAGAATCTCCGGCCGGCCTTCGAGGTCTGTACGCCGGAAACGGATGCCGGTATTTTCGTCCGCCGGATTGACGGTCATCGTGACATTCAGCCCCGTATGCAGGCCTTTTCCCTTAAAGGTTATCGGTGAACTTATTGTATTTTGTTTACAGGACATGTTCTCCTATATTGATTTAATGTTAAGCCGAATGTGGGCGGGTCAGTGCGGATTTGTTTGTAGCTGAGCCGTAACGCATTAAACGTTAACAAAATCCGCATAATTTGCCCACAAAGGTATTAAATTTTTATAAAGAAATAGTACTTTTGTTTCGAGTTTACATCAATTTATGCAGAACCATCCGGCCAGCGGCCCCAAAGACAAACAGCGCCCGGGGCGTATCCGGCTCCCGTTCGAAAAAAGGCCGGGCGACCCCGGGGCCTGGAGTTACGACCACCGGGCGGGTATCTGCATTACCGTAATCGTATATCTCCTTTTCGCAATCGGCTTCCTCTGGTGGAAAATAGACCTTGGCAAAGATACTTCCGAGGCGATGATCCTCGTAGATTTTCCCGACGAACTACCCCGGCACCCCGAAGCGGAACCCGAGAGGCAGATGCAGTCTATCGAAGATTTCTCCGCCGTACGCAACCTCACATCCAATGAAGCTATGGAACTCGATGCCCGGCTTCGGGACGACCGCGGCTCCAACGCCTCCGAAATCTATGAAAGTGCCGGGACGCTCGACGACCGCCTGCGGGCCAACCGCGAAGCTTACGAGGAGGGCTTGAGGCTGGAGCGAGAAATAATCGAATCCGCCCGGCGGGGCACCCGGGACGGTACCGAGCGAACCACCACCCGCCAGATGGGTACGGTCACCGTCTCCTATTATTTCACCGACCCGGTGAGATACGACCTGGATCTGGTGATCCCGGCATACCGTTGTGAAAGGGGAGGGCAGGTCGTGGTCAACGTAACGCTCGACGTGAACGGGAAAGTTACCTCCGCCTCGGTCGACCGGGGGCTTTCCATAACCGACGAGTGTATGCAGAGCACTGCTATCGCAGCCGCGCGGGGATCCCGCTTCAACCTCGACACATCGGCACCCTCGCGCCACCGCGGAACGATCACCTACACCTTTATACCCCAATAGTCCGTCCCGATGGACTTATGGCAGATTCCGTCCGTTTTCTAACTTTCGGGTAAAATAGGACAGCGGCCCGTTCGTCTATAAAACCGTAATTTGTTATATTTGCACGTTTACAACCCTCGTAAAGATTAAAAACGATATATGGGAATAAGTCTCGATACGGGCAACATATTACTGATCGGTTCGATCCTGTTGTTCGGGAGCATATTGGCGGGTAAGGCCGGAAGCAGATTCGGGATTCCCGCCCTTTTGTTATTCCTCGGTGTGGGCATGATCTTCGGGAGTGACGGCCTCGGAATACAATTCAACAGCCCTGCCTTCGCCCAGTTTATCGGGATGATGGCACTCAGCGTAATCCTTTTCTCCGGCGGGATGGACACCAGCTACCAGGAGATTAAGCCCGTGCTCGGACAAGGTATTGTCCTGGCCACTCTCGGGGTGCTCCTTACCACATGCATCACAGGGTTTTTCATCTATCTTATTACCGACGAGCTGCTGCTAATGGAATCCTTCCTGCTGGCGGCCGTGATGTCCTCCACCGATTCGGCTTCGGTTTTTTCCATCCTCCGTTCTAAACGGCAGGGGTTGAAGCAACGTCTGCGCCCGCTGCTGGAGCTCGAGAGCGGAAGCAACGACCCTATGGCATATATGCTCACCATTCTGTTGATCCAGGTCATCAATACGGGCGATGTGAGCATATGGGGGGCTGTATGGATGTTTTTGATGCAGATGTCCATCGGGGCGGTCTCGGGCTTCCTGCTCGGCCATCTGGCTATCAGGATAATCAACAAGATAAATATCGACAACCGTTCCATGTACGGGATATTGTTGATCGCATTTACCTTTTTCATATTCTCGATCACCGACCTTATAAAGGGCAACGGCTACCTTGCCGTTTACATAGCGGGCCTGGTGGTGGGCAACCATAAGATAGTTTTCAAACGGAGCATGATGACCTTCTTCGACGGCTTTGCATGGTTGTTCCAGATCGTCATGTTCCTAACCCTCGGACTTCTGGTCAACCCGAGCGAGCTGATAGACTGGAAGGTAGCCGGCCTCGGGCTGCTGGTAGGGGTCTTTATGATAATTTTTGCCCGTCCCGTAACGGTTTTTCTCTGCCTGGCACCCTTCAGGGGGCTCACCTTCAAAGGGCGCACGTATGTTTCCTGGGTCGGGCTTCGCGGGGCGGTGCCCATAATATTCGCAACTTATCCGCTTCTCAACGGGATACCACATGCCCGGATGATGTTCAACGTGGTATTTTTCATCACAATAGTCTCTCTCGTGATCCAGGGTACCACTGTGAGCTGGGTCGCCAAATTGCTGGGCCTCGCCACCGAAGAGAAGACCGAGGCTTTCGGCATGGACTTGCCGGAAAAGGTGAAATCGGCACTCTCAGAAATAGATGTTCAACCCGTTTTATTGACCAACGGCGACCGCCTTCGCGACCTAACCCTTCCGGACAATACACTGGTTGTAATGATCAAGCGCGGCGAGACCTACTTCGTCCCGAAAGGGGCGACAAAACTCGACGTGGGAGACAAGCTCCTCGTGATTTCCGACAACGACGAACAGTTGCAGAAAGAATACCGCTCGCTGGGAATTATCAATCCCGTCGGGCCGTCCAATAGCTGATCGGGAACGGGGCACAAAAAGAAGCGCTCCCCGAGGGGGGAGCGCTTCTTTTTGTGCGGGGGGGGGGTATCATAATTCGAGCAGTTCGATTTTTCG
>JAJBVJ010000142.1 GCA_020859875.1 Rikenellaceae bacterium | reverse complement strand
GCCCTATATCCTTGTAACTGCTCCGGCGCAAGTCGGAGAACATAAAAAAGTACATCATCTGTTTCTCGGTGGGAGTGAATGCCGAGGGCGGTATCGGTTCGTTGCGCAAAAGTTCTTTCAGTCCCTCGGCGGTTTTTCCCGCCTGCAATTCGTTATTGCGGGTTTTCTTGGCCGTGAGGTCGGAAATTATCTGCTCGTTGCTTTTAACCTTTTTGGCTTCCACTTCCTTGTAACGGAGGGTTACGGCCTTGTCGCCAATCTGGGCGTAAACCCGGATTTTACCCTCGGTGCGGCGTTTTTCGAGGTCGGCCACCTTTTTGTCGTACCGCGCCTTGTCTTGGTTGTACTGCTCTACGGCCTTATCGAATACCTTTGAGTTGGTAAAATTGCGGGAATCGGGTTCGACCGGGGCGGTCGGGTATTTCCCCATATTGTAGGTCTGCTGTATACTCTTAAATTCATACCCGGCCTTGCGGATTTTCTCGGTCGCATCGTTTCCCCGGCTGTATTGCTCCCCGATAAAGACGAGTTTCGGATCGGCAAGGGCCACGGCCTGGGCCTGTGCCACGAGATAGGCCGTATTTTTGGCATCGAGGCACTTTTTGTCGGTACACCTGCCGCAACCCCCGCCCTCGGCGAACAGGTCGAAATTCGTGGAGTTGTGGGCGCATTTGAAGCACTTGGATTTATCGAAATTGTAGTCCGCCAAATTATTGGAATAGCAATACTCAATTTTACCGGACAGGGCCACGGCGGAGAGGTGGCACCACTCGCCCCGACCGTCCGCCCCCAAACGGTCTTTCAAAATCTGCTCCTGTATCTTTCGGTCGTACTTACTTATTACCACCCCGGCGGATGCGGTCAGTTTGCCCTCGCGGATGAGTTTTGCGATACCCGGTACAAGGTCGCAGAGTTTTAATATATGGTAAATGGTCTTTTCGCTCTTGCCGAATTGCAGGGCAAGGCTCGGCACGTCGTAACGCTTGGTGTCGATAAGCCTTTTATATGCTTCGGCGGCTTCCATAGGTGGTACGTCCTCGCGTTGCAGGTTCTCGGAAATCGACAGGTCGTATGCCTCGTCGTCCGTAGCTTCCCGCACGTAGGCGGGAATTTCGGCCATGTCGAGCGAACGGCAGGCCCGGAACCTGCGCTCCCCGCAGATAATTTCGTAACGCATCCGCTGGCCCTCGCCCCGGCTTCGTACCGTGATAGGCTGAATAAGACCGTGTGTTTTGATATTCTGCGCCAGTTCCCGAAGCCCCTCGGCATCGAACGTTTTACGGGCGTTATAACTGCTCGGCTCTATCAGGTCTGCCGGGAGGTTGACGGCCTTTACAGGGCTGTTTTCGGGTTTACTTACCACACTTGCGGTAACTACTGCACTCTTGTTCTCGGTTGTTTGTACGGCTGTGCCGTTGTTCTTGTTCGTTGTCATAATTGAAAAATTTAAATGATTGATTATTTTGTGAGTTGAATTTGAATTACTTGCTCCGGCGGTTCAGTTTTTCCAAAAGCCATTTATCGCGCTTCCTCCGGCATTCGGCAAGGGTGGGCTTCACTACGGAAAAGAGTTCGCCGTCCGTGTCCCGGTAGTCGTACTGGATAACCCATTTACCCCGTCTTGCCTCGAAGCCCTCATAATTTTCCTCTCCTGCGGGGCATACCGATACTCCATGCAGGTTCATTTTGCTTGTTATCATAATCTCCCGTGTTTTTTATGGGCGGGTTTCCCCGCCCGGATTAGATTTTATCTTCTTAGTTGTATATCCCCCCGCAGGCGGTACGAATACTTTGCGTTGTACTCGGCTATCTGCTTTTCCAGTTTGGCCCACGCCTGGGCTTCCTCGTCGAATAACCGCAGGTCTTTTTCGGCCTGTGCTATTTGGGCTTTCAGGTACTCGGCCTGTTTGTCGGCTTCGGCTATGGTGGCGGGGCCGTCTATACGGTTCCCGGTGGTAACTATCTTCACGGCAATGGTCGAACAATCCACGTAACCGGTGTAGGTAGTCATTGGATAACTGCGGTTTTGGTAGTCGGATATACTGATACTGCCGTTAAGGGAATAGGACAGGCCGTGCGGGTTGGGTTGCTCTTTCATCGCCCGGACGAGGCGTACATTCGGCACTTTGCCGTCGAATTGGGCTACCACTTTCCGGCACACTTTCACGCCGTCCAAAAGGTTTTTATAAACCTTTATCTGTTGGTTGGTTCCTGCTGTAAAATTTGCTTTCCTGTTCATCGTATTAGAGTTTTAGAAAACGATTACTACTGCCAGCCAGAGAATCAGACACAGCACTACGAGAGAAACAAGGCAGGATAACAGGGCCTTTACAACCCCTCCGGCAACATGCAACCCCACGACCACCGCCACAAACGACCAACCCCACAGGGCAAAGCCCGCAACCCCGAAAGCAATCTTTAAAATCCACCCCATGCTGATTGGAAGGTTGGAGGATCGACGTTTCATATTTTTTTCTGCCTGTATCATAATTCTGACTTTTTTTTAATCCATGCTGCTCGGAGCCGGCCAGGGAGTGTTCGAGTTTCGGGGGCGCGACAAGTGAAGTGCTTTAGGCCCTGTCAAGGTTTGCGCGGAAAATACGCTCGCCCGGATTGGATAATGCAAGGGAAAGAGGAAGATTTTTTGCAGCAACCGGCCCCCGCAGGGGGCTACCTTGCAGGGACTACCCGGCAGAAAGCCGGGGCACGCAGCTACCTTTGCGCCTGTAATCGAACACCCGGCAGGCCGACGGGCGGCATTATGAAAAAAGGGGAAGAAATTATATCAGATACGGGCAGGGAAAAACCAGAAAAGACCGCCCGCCGGTTAATCGGAATCAGGCGGTCGCAATTATCAGATGCTGAAAGAAATTACCGGTAAGCCTATCAATGGCTGTACCGGTAAACACAATAAACGGGCAGGCTTCGGGGATTATCTAAACCCAGGTTGCCTGCCCGTTTCTTTGCGGTTATACCCGACGACCGGTGCCCACAAAATTATTTTGATACCGGAGGGGCCGGGTATTATTGGCGATTTACTCTTTAAGTAAGGGGTACTGCTTGTAAAACTTCAATAACGTTATCGTTTCAGAACGAAGTTTTGTTCGGACAAACTTTTTCATATCATCGTCCATCAGTTCACCCAGACCGTTAAGCATACCTTTATCGCTAATACTCTCCAATGTGTCGATGCACTTTTGCAGATAGTCGGCCAAAGGCATCCCCATACGGGTTTCGACGATGGATTTATTCAGCGGCATTTTATTGTGCATAAAAAACCAGCAGTCAAATATATCGCGATTGGTCAGGGATGCACGGTCGAGCATGGCGCATAGCTTGTGGGCGAACATATCCGGGGCTACCATGACCTGAATGTTGATTCCCAGCAGGTTCTTAACCTCGTACTCGTCACCGAAGTTGCGGTTGGATATTTCGACTTTCAGCTTGCGCTCTCCAGCACCGTAATCAAGTACGCATAACGGGCCATAGAATTTTTTTGCCTCATCATGGATCGTTCCGTGTTTTAGAAGGATCCCTCGAACCCTGTCATATACCATATCTTCCTTTTCGGCGCTCAATAAATTGAAATCCAGGTCGACGGAAAAACGGGGCAGATCGTAAAAGAACATCAGGGCCGTTCTACCCTTAAAACCGAGTATTCCGGCCATTTCCTTATCCTCGTATATATCTTTGAGTATCTGGAAAAGGAAAAACTTATGTTTGTTAATATCAACCATCACGGAGCAATTTTGTAACCCTCTTTTCCAGGGCTGTCGATTTGTATGCAGGAAGAATACGGTCAATCAGACCGCTATCGAGGGTATTAATGTTATCGAAGTAAAAATCCTTGTTAAGATACAGCATATCCAGAAAAGCCCTCTCGGCGGTAGCCACATTAACATTGTCCTCACGGATTATACCGGCAGTATCCATGATAATCTCCTCTTTAATTCTGCGGTAGCTGTAAATCTTACCGGCTATTTCCACCTCCCGCGATAGGTAGCTCACACTGGTATAGCGCGAATCGTACTGAAAAATAACCCCGGCCCGCTGCAATATATACTCCAGGGAGATGTAAGAGGGGGTGTAAAGAATATTGGCCAGTTCAAGCGGATTGAACCCCGGCTTGGCGTAAATCCCTTTGCGCGGATTCAAAAGCCTGCCGGTCTGCACATAATAACCCATCCGGTCACTGAGGTATTTGTTCTCCTGCTCCGGGAAAAGCATCGCTATATCCGAGAGCCGAAAGACAGTCCTGCGATCCTTATATATCTCCAGTATAAAATCTTTTTTATCCATCCATGAACTGTAAGCCGGAATAATTGCCGTTATCAGTTCACAAATATACAAAAAGGATTCCAAAACGCGATGAATCTTCCGCTATCGTTTGGGCCGGTTTAATCCTCATCAGCGGTCGTAAACAGCCCGGCCAGGATGGCCGCCCGGTAATAATTCAATTATACCGGCGCCACTCTTTGCCACAAGCTTCCACGGGGCAATGAACCGATAAATACTGAATCTTAATCCTTTATCTTTGCTTTCCCCGTGATGTGCAGTATAAACGTTAAAGAAAAAAAGAAGATGGAAATAGTAAGCATAGAGAAGAATACATTTGAGCAGATGTTAAACCGCTTCGAGCAGTTTGCATTGGAGGTGGAAGCGCTTTGTAATCAGGGCGAAGATAAAGGAATGAAGGAATGGCTGGACAGCCAGGAGGTTTGTGTTATATTGAATATAGGAAAAAGGAAGTTGCAGTATTTACGAAACTCCCGTAAGATTCCGTTTTCAATGATAAACGGAAAGATATTTTACCGGCCGCAGGATGTCAAAAGGCTAATTACTAACAAGTAGGGGGCGTGTTATATGGGAAAGAATAATTCGGACGCAATGAATACCCTCCTTACGAGATCAACCCCTCGTATTGCCGCTTTCTTCGATTCGTTAGACCGTATGCTCGGTCGTGTCGAGAACCTTGCGAAGATAGGAAGACCGATGCTTAACGGTGAAAGATATTTAACCGATCTGGAATTATCCCAGCGTTTGAAAATAAGTCGGCGGGCTTTGCAAGACTACCGTAGAGATGGTAAGATACCTTACTATCAAATAGGCGCTAAGGTATTATACAGGGAATCCGATATAGAGAAGATGTTGAAAGTTCATTACAGAAGGGATTACAAATAGAGAACGGCGGACATTTGTCCGCCGTTCTTACACTACGCAGCTTATCCTTTCGACTTCTTTTTTATAGTGTGCTTTACCTTCAAAACAGAAAGATTAAATTCAATAGTGGTTTCAGTGCCGATCGCCTGAAAATCATCACTTAGGATGTCCGAGATAAATTCACCGCTTTGCGCATCATGGACTTTTGATGTTTGGCGTCCGCCTGGTCAGACAATTCGGCAATAGTGCAGGAGAGTTCCCGCACTTTGGCAAATGTTTTGGATAATTGCGATAGTTGTTTCCGTCGCCACAGGACTTTTCAAAATCGTAGCGAGCATATATAGTCCTTTCTCGGTAAATCCTCTGGGCGCCACACGTGTTTTGCTCAATTTTGCGGTCGAAATTTTCGACCGCAAATCTTGAAGTTCACTGTAAGTCAGATTAATAATATAATCTTCGGGGAATTTATCGGGATTGTTCCTGACAGCTTCGTCTACACGCTTTGTTTCCACTCCGTAAAGTTCGGCGACATTGCTGTCCAGGATAAACTTGCCGATTCCGGATAGTGATAATTCTGTTTTTTATCATCTGTGATTCCATCCTGACGCCTGTTAAAGATTTATCGCTTTAAGCACATTATCCATATCCCGCTTTATCGAACAATCGAGGACTTTTGCGTAATGCTCCGTCATTCGGGTAGTGGTATGTCCGAGCATCCGGGCGACATTAGTAAGGGCTACACCGTTGGCCAGGGTTACGGTTGTGGCGAAAGTATGCCGTGCCGCATGAGTTGTAATATCCTTTTCAATGCCGCAGAAATCGGCAATTTCTTTCAAATAGGAGTTCATCTTCTGGTTACACATTACCGGGAGTAAAATACCCTTTTCCTTGCATATCTTATGGTCTTTATACCGCCGAATTATCTCCAGAGGAATATCGAGCAGGGGAATATCGCACATACTTTCGGTTTTTTGTCGAGCCTTGCGAATCCAATAAGTTCCCTCATTATCCATTACGATATGCTCTTTCTTTAAGCTGCTGACATCAATAAACGCCAAGCCGGTGTAACAGCAAAAAACAAATACATCCCTTACAATAGCTATCCTTTCCAGTGTAAACTGTTTATGAGTTATTATATCAAGTTCTTCTTTTGTGAGGAACACCGGATTTGTTTTAGGCTGTTTGAAGTGCATACCGGCAAATGGATCGCTTCTTAGTAATCCGGCGGCCAGCGCAAGATTGCTTATCTTTTTAATAACTTTCATATACCGAACAAGTGTATTGAGGCTTAACTGCTTATCGACTGTCAGATAAAGTTCGTATTTATGCACCAGTTGGGAATTAAATTCGGTAAAAGTTATATCGGATTTACCAAACTCTTTCTTTATTACAGCTTCCAGCGATTTATAGCAATTATCGTATCTGTTAATTGTGGAGTAGGCATAATCACGGCCTATCCGTAATCGGCATTCCTCGTTATGCTCTTTGAAAAATTGCAGGACTGTTTTGGCAGCCTCCTTATTGAACAATTTTTTCAAAAGCAGTTCGGGTGTAAAATACTCATTGTATAATACCATGTTGCGGTGAATCTCATAAAGTCGGGTATGCAGGCTACGTATATACTCGTTCAGTTCGTTGGCCTCCCGGCTTTTTCCACGGCACATACCCAATTTTGCATCCCAAATTTCTTCCTTAACGCTTCGATTAATGCGAATGTCGCTCCAGGCTCCGTCGACAGTTACCCGCAGTAAGACGGGACACTCTCCGTTTTTCAATTTTCTGGTCTTAATGATATAGACCAAAACATTCATCATTTGTTGCTTCATAACACCTAATTTTAATGGTTTAAAACTAAGGAAATGAAATGAGTTTGTCGGTATGCAAAATTCAGCATTTCAGCACATTAAAGGTCATTTCGTTTGCTTTTTTTCTGGCGAAAAAAAAGCATATGAATGAACAAAGAGAAATGTTCTATGAACCGCCGTTAAATGCACTTCTGAGGGGGGTAGCCCTTAAAAGAAAAATCCCCGAAATACACTGTATTTCAGGGATTTGCCGTGTTTTGCTACTCTTTAAAAGTGGTGCCACCAAGAATCGAACTAGGGACACACGGATTTTCAGTCCGTTGCTCTACCAACTGAGCTATGGCACCGGGTAGATAAGTCAAAACGAGTTCCGAAATGCGGCCCGGCCGTGGCTCCGGATGAGCGTTTTGACGGGTGCAAATTTATAACAAAAAAATTAAACCGCAACACGCCGCCGAAAAAAAATTATGAGTTATATTTGTGTAACCGTAGCCACACGGAATCCAACAGCACATTTATCCTACCTATCGACCCGGCCCTATGAAAATCGCGATTGCACAGCAGAATTACACCGTCGGTGCATTGAAGAGCAACAAGTTCAAACTCATCGAGAGCATGTCCCGCG
>JAJBVJ010000238.1 GCA_020859875.1 Rikenellaceae bacterium | reverse complement strand
GGGTAATGTCCCGGAACCTATATCCATGCAATAAACCTTACCGGGAAATTACCCTCCCCGCGGGTCTCGATGAAATCCCTTATCCGGCTATGCCGGATTGAATGCCGCCGTTTTTAGCCGGAGTAGGAATCAAGTTGCGTGAGGGAGATCACCCGAATTACCATGTAATGAGGGAAGCTCCCGGAAGCAACTCCTGCTCCGGCGCGGCGGTGTCTTTTTGCCACTTTTTGGACACTCAAAAAGTGGAAAGAAAACAGCCATAAACTCCTCCTACGGGCCACTGTGACCGACACTACCGGAGAATTACCCTTCCTCAGGGCCTCATACAAGCCCCAATATCGACAGCCAAGATCCCGACAATTTCCACGCGCAAACATTTGCTCTTTCGTCGGGACGCCGGAGAGCCCTTGCCTTCGGCCTATCTCCCGTGCCGGTAAAACCTTAAACCTGTTTATACGTTCTAAGATTAAAAGGCCGTTTAAGCCACCGGCAGAGGGAACCCCTCCGCTCTCACTTTCCACCATAACGGCAATAAATTGCGAAAATGTCGTTATCTTTGTAAATTAGTTTTGACATGGAGACATTTATTTCGTTCATATTAATTTCGATCCTGGTGATCTACCTTGCCGCCCAGCTGGGTAAATGGCTGCTGCGGCGGTGGATCGTTCGCAAGCAGAGGGAATTTGCCGAGCAGTTCGGCCGGCAGGCGGGTGGATTCGGCGGATTCTACGCAGAGGGGAAACAGCAGCAGCGCCGCAGTACGGCGACCGGCGAGGGTGAGATCAGGATCCAGCGGACGAAAAGGGAGGTAAAAAAGGTGAGCAGGCAGGTCGGCGATTATGTCGATTTCGAGGAGGTCGACCAGTAACCGCACCGGGATGGAAAATAAATAAGATGCAGTTATTCGAATTCATAGGAAGGTATTTTATCCTGATGCGCAAGGTCTTCCAGAGGCCCGAGAAATCGCGCATTTTCCGCCACAGGGTAGCCTTCGAACTGGATGCCCTGGGGCTGAATTCGATAGGTATAGCCGCAATTATTTCGGTATTCATGGGAGCGGTAGTGACGCTCCAGATGTCGATCAACCTCGAATCCCCATTTATCCCCCAATACCTTATAGGGTATGCTACCCGGGAGGTGATGATCCTCGAGTTCAGCTCCACCGTGGTGGCGCTGATCCTGGCCGGCAAGGTCGGCAGCAATATCGCCTCCGAGATAGGCACCATGCGCATCACCGAGCAGATCGACGCACTCGAGGTGATGGGGATAAACTCGGCCAACTACCTGATCCTTCCCAAGATAATAGCTACCGTCCTCTTTTTCCCGTTCCTGGGCATAATGAGTATTCTGATAGGGTGCGTAGGCGGTTATGCCATTGCGATAATCACCGGCATAATGAACCCGGAGGATTATATTACGGGTCTGAGGAGCGACTTCAAGCTCTTTTCCATATGGTATGCCCTTATCAAGTGTTCGGTCTTCGCCTTTATCATAACCTCCATCTCGGGCATGTACGGCTTCTACGCCAGGGGCAACTCCCTCGAGGTGGGACGCGCCAGTACCAAAGCGGTGGTGGTAAGCTCTATCGTGATACTGATCTTCGATTTGATTCTCACCCAACTGCTGTTAATATGACGGACGATTCGGTGAAAGTAAAACTTCAAAGGATGAGCGACGAGCAGCACGTGGATGTGGTGGCCAGTTATATGGAATACGGCTATCCCGAATCTACCCGCGCGAGAGGCATTGCGGAGCTGGAAAGCCGCAGCTATCCGATGGATAAGATATTAAGGAGGATAAAATAAGACGATGATACGCGCCGAACACATATACAAATCCTTCGACGGGCGGATGGTGCTCGAGGATATAAGCGCCGTTTTCGAGCAGGGCAAAACCAACCTCATTATAGGCCAGAGCGGTTCGGGCAAGACCGTACTGCTAAAGTCCCTCGTGGGGCTCCACGAGGTGGACAGCGGGGCGATATATTACGACGACACCGACTTTACGGCGCTCGACTTCAAAGCCCGCAAGGAGATACGCCAGCACGTGGGGATGATCTTCCAGGGAGGCGCCCTTCTGGACTCGTCCACTGTGCAGGACAATGTGAAACTGCCCCTCGACCTGTTTACCGACCAGAGCGAGGAGGAGAAGCTCGAGCGGGTGAATTTTTGCCTGCGGCGTGTGAATCTCGACGATGCGAACCGACTCTATCCGGCGGAGCTCAGCGGCGGGATGATAAAGCGGGTCGCCATTGCCCGGGCTATCGTTCTCAACCCCAAATATCTATTTTGTGACGAACCCAACTCGGGGCTCGACCCGATGACTTCCGTGGTGATCGACAACCTTATCAAAGAGATCACCGAAGAGTACTGCATCACAACCATAATAAACACCCACGACATGAACTCCGTGATGGAGATCGGCGAAAAGGTGATCTTTATCTATCAGGGGAAAAAATGGTGGGAGGGAATCAAGAACGACATACTCGATACCGACAACAAGGAACTCAATGACTTTGTCTTCGCCTCGTCGATAGCCAAAAAGTATAAGGCGGCCGAAAAAAGCCGGCTCTCGCTGTGACCCCCTCTTTTGGGGCCTTCTATCTGGTCCATAGGATAAGCAGCTTCCCTTCTTCCCCTGCGGAGACATCGTCCCGCTCGGTAGCCAGGGTCTCTATCCCGTAAATATCCCTTGGCCGCAGACCTTCCATATACCGTACGGCGCTGTTGCCGACGATGCGGGTAAGGCCAGCCTGAACGGCCCTGTATTCCGACGGGGCGGCCCTGATGCGGGCCAGCTCCAGCCTTCTATTTTTCTTCTTGCTTTTGTAGGTTCCGATAAAAATAAAGCTCGATTTCTGTCCGCGGTTGACATAAATCCCGTTGTAAAGCACCTCGGCGGGAATAGATCGGACGAAGGAGATATGGGCCCCCTCGGCCTTTCGCCGGATAAGCAAACTGTCCACCCGGCAGGGTTCATACACCGTACCGTCGATGATACACACCGAACGGTCGTCGACCGGAAGCCCGGGATAGACTACGCCGACCCACCCGGTAATAGATTCCATATCGGGCGGATGGGCCCCGGCCCCGCCGAACGGAACAAGGAGTACGGCCGCAATGGAGACAAAGCAGAGCCGTAACTTCATTCGCAGAAGGGATAATTTGCCCAAAACTAATAAAATATACCGGATCGGTCTCATTGCTGCCAGGACATTTTGCAACCGTATTTACCTTCAGGTTAAATTATTGTTAAATACCCTGCCGTCGGAGAAACCTTATTAAAAATATTAAAAAACTTTTTTGCATACTATTTGCAAATTGACTACTTTTGTATTCCGCTGGCGTAAAGGGTTCTGAGCCAGATCGTCCCGATGCCGCAGAGAGATGGACATAATAAGGCGGGAAGCGGTGGGCAAAAAGGGAAGCAAACAGCGCGATCGATTCACAAGAGAAGTTTAATACTCTAATTAATAGAACTATGTCAAAAATTAAAATTGGTATCAATGGTTTCGGACGCATCGGCCGTCTGGTTTTCCGGGTTGCAATGAGCAAAGCCGACCAGGTGGAAGTGGTAGGCATCAACGACCTTATCGATGTGGAATACATGGCTTACATGCTCCGCTACGACACTATCCACGGCCAGTTCAAAGGCACCGTAGAGGTGAAGGACGGTAAACTCGTGGTGAACGGCCAGGCTATCCGCGTTACGGCCGAGAAGGACCCCGCCAACCTCAAATGGAATGAAGTGGGTGCGGAATATGTAGTGGAATCTACCGGTCTGTTCCTCACCAGGGGGAAAGCCGAAGCCCATATCAAAGCAGGCGCGAAGCGCGTAGTGATGTCGGCTCCTTCGAAAGACGACACTCCCATGTATGTAATGGGTGTAAATACCGATTCGTACAAGGGCGAACCCATCGTTTCCAACGCATCGTGCACCACCAACTGCCTTGCTCCGCTGGCTAAGGTAATCAACGACAAATTCGGAATCGTAGAGGGCCTTATGACCACCGTACACGCCACCACCGCCACACAGAAAACCGTCGACGGACCTTCCGTGAAGGACTGGAGGGGAGGCCGTGCGGCAGCCGGCAACATTATTCCCTCATCGACCGGCGCAGCCAAAGCCGTGGGTAAAGTAATCCCGGCACTCAACGGCAAGCTCACCGGTATGGCTTTCCGCGTTCCCACCCTCGACGTTTCGGTAGTTGACATGACCGCTGTCCTGGAAAAGGAAACCACCTACGAAGAGATCTGCACTGCTATTAAAGAGGCTTCGGAAAACGAACTCAAGGGCATCCTCGGCTACACCGAAGACGCCGTGGTTTCTTCCGACTTCATCGGCGACAGCCGCACCTCGATCTTCGACGCAGAAGCGGGTATTATGCTCTCGCCCAAGTTCGTGAAGCTCGTTTCATGGTACGACAACGAGTGGGGTTACTCCACCAAAGTTATCGAGCTTATCCAGCACATGGCAACCGTTAACTAAGCGGTAAAAACCATCTTTACAAAAATAGGCCGGGCAAATTAGCCCGGCCTGTTTTTGTAAAGATCGGAGTATGGGTTCTTATTCCGGCCACCCGGAATCGGCCTTTAGAATATGTCGGGATTTATATTAATTTCACTCCCTAAGTCCATCGTCGGTTATATGAGAATCATCTTTGCGCAAACTATTCGCTCATTCGGCGGTACGCCCCAGGGGCGGGGCTTTCGGCGCTCGGACTAATCCCAATTACACAAATCTTTATTCCGGCTTCGCCGGAAACCTACCAATGAGCGAGGCAAAACCAGCGAAACGCGTTTTGCCGAGCGAAGAGGAGGAAGACCGAAGCTAAACTAATCCGCTGTTTTAGCCGGAGCAGGAATCGAGTTGCGCGAGGGGAATCCGATCCGAGGAAGGAAGCGGGAGGAGAGGCTACCGGTAGACTCGTCCGTGCCAGCGACAATGGACTGCTGGACGAATAATCGGGCCTTTGTTAATAATATACTCCGAATATGGGTGTGCGGATTACGGAATATAATTAATTTTGTGAAGCCGTTTAAAGATCGTCAACGGCGGATAAATACTAATCTTCCAATCCATACCATACCATGCCACAGGATAAATTCTCAGACCGCCATATCGGCATAAGCGAAAAGGACATGCCCGCAATGCTCGACGTGATCGGGGTCGGCTCTGCCGAAGAACTCATTTCGCAGGTGATCCCTAAAAACATTCTGCTCCGCCGGGGGCTCGACCTTCCGGCCGAAGGGATGAGCGAGCACGAACTTGCCGCCCACCTCGAGGCCCTCGCCTCACGCAACAGCCAGTACCGCTCCTTTATCGGGATGGGCTACTACCCCGCGGCAGTTCCCGCGCCGATCATGCGCAACGTATTCGAAAACCCGGCATGGTACACCTCATATACCCCCTACCAGGCGGAGATATCTCAGGGCAGGCTCGAGGCGCTGTTGAATTTCCAGACGATGGTAGTCGAGATGACCGGGATGGAAATTTCCAACTGTTCCCTTCTGGATGAAGGAACGGCGGCGGCCGAGGCTATGATAATGATGCTGGGTCTGCGCAGCAGGGAAGCTGTGAAAGAGGGGCATACGGTACTTTTTGTAGACGAGAATATATTTCCCCAGACACTCGATGTACTGCTCACACGCAGCGAGCCGCTGGGTATAGAGATTGTAAGGGATGACTTCTCGGTGTATGAATTCACAGGCCGCGAATTCGGGGTTATGCTGCAGTACCCCGCGGCGGACGGCCATATCCGGGACTACTCCGCTTTCGTAGAGAGGGCCCATGCCGCGGGGGCGCTGGTGGCCGTCGCCGCGGACATAATGGCTCTGGCCCTGCTCACCCCTCCCGGGGAGTGGGGGGCGGACATTGTAGTGGGAAATGCCCAGAGGATGGGTATTCCTATGGGCTTCGGTGGCCCCCACGCAGGCTATTTGGCCACGCGTGAAGCCTATAAACGTAGTATGCCCGGTAGGATCATCGGGGTATCGGTGGACAGGCTCGGCAACAAGGCTCTGCGCATGGCCCTCCAGACGCGCGAACAGCATATAAAACGCGAAAAGGCAACTTCCAACATATGTACCGCTTCGGCACTGATGGCCTCGATGGCGGGCTTCTATGCGGTCTACCACGGGCAGGAGGGCATCGCCCGTATTGCCGGCCATATAAACGAGTCGGCCGCCGCCGCTGCGGCAGCCCTTCGGGCATTGGGTTATGAACCCCTGCACAAGGAATTTTTCGACACGCTCGAAATTCCGGCCGAAGCGTCGGTAATACAGGATATAGCCCTGCGCGAGGGGATCAACTTTTTCTACCCTTCCGACGATCGGGTGCGTATGAGCTTCGACGAAGTTACCACCCCCGAGGAGATCGAAGCCGTCATGGCCATATTCGCCGAGGCGGCCGGCAGGAAGATTCCGAAGGGTGTCAAACCGGCCGGGGGGGCGATTCCGGCGAAACTGGCACGAAAAAGTCCATTCCTGGAGGGTGAAGCGTTCAGGCGCTACCGTACGGAAACGGAGCTTATGCGCTATATAAAAAAACTCGAGAGGCGGGACATTTCGCTTGCCGACAGCATGATCCCGCTGGGCTCCTGTACGATGAAGCTAAACTCAGCCGCTTCTATGATGCCTCTCAGCCTCTCCGGGTTCGGGAATATGCACCCATTCGCTCCCCTGTCACAGGCGGAAGGGTATATGGAACTGATCGAAAATCTCGAGAGGGATCTGGCCGTGATCACCGGCTTTGCGGCCGTCTCGCTCCAGCCCAATTCGGGAGCGGCGGGCGAGTATGCAGGTATGATGGTCATCCGGGCGTACCACCAAAGCCGTGGGCAGGGTTACCGAAACGTGGTATTGATCCCCGCATCGGCCCACGGCACCAATCCCGCCACCGCGGCGATGGCCGGGATGAAGATCGTCGTGGTAGCCTGCGACCAAAAGGGGAATATCGACGTGGACGACCTGCGGGAAAAAGCCTCGCAATATTCCACCGAGCTGAGCGCGGCAATGATTACCTATCCCTCTACCCACGGCGTATTCGAGAGCCGGATCAGGGAGATCGTCGACATAGTCCACGACGAGGGGGGGCAGGTCTATATGGACGGGGCGAATATGAACGCCCAGGTGGGCCTTACCAACCCGGGTTATATAGGTGCGGACATATGCCACCTCAACCTGCATAAAACCTTCGGGATGCCCCACGGGGGAGGCGGCCCGGGCGTGGGCCCGATCTGTGCGGCCGCACATCTGGCACCCTTCCTCCCGTCCCATCCGCTGGTACCCGAGGCCGGGGGGTCGGAAGGGATCACGGCCGTAGCCTCGGCGCCCTACGGAAGCCCGCTGCTGCTGCCGATCACATATGCCTATATAAAGTTGCTGGGCGGGGAGGGGCTGCGTAGAGCCACCGTCGCGGCGATCGTAAATGCCAACTATATGTCCAAGGCTCTCGAGTCGGAATTCCGCACCTATTACACGGGCGATACGGGTCGTGTGGGCCACGAGATGATACTCGACCTGCAGAATTTCCGCAAAGATTACGGCATCGAAGCGGGAGACATCGCCCGCAGGCTCATGGACTACGGGTTTCATGCCCCGACCCTTTCGTTCCCCGTCCACGATACCTTTATGATCGAACCCACCGACAGCGACTCGAAGCAGAAGCTGGCACGGATCAGAGAGCCGA
>JAJBVJ010000139.1 GCA_020859875.1 Rikenellaceae bacterium | reverse complement strand
TTGTAGTGATGTATCGGAGTATCATTAAAGGAAGGTTGTTTCTTTCCACTTTTAAGTTCCTTTTCCTCCTCCTTGCAAGGCATAGCTCAAGCTTTGCTTGGCTCTGCTCTTGCTTCGTTCGTCGGTTGAGTGTCCAAAAAGTGGAGCAACCGACGAAGGAGAGAGCGCAAAGTAGGGCGGAGCCCTAAACTTTGCCGAACGACGAGGAGGCAACCGAAGGTAACAAGACACCGCCGCGCCGGAGCAGGAGCCAGCTTCCGGGAGCTTCGCTCGTTTTGCCCTCACTCATTCGTCGGATCAGGTGATCTCCCTCTCGCAACTTTTTCCCTGCTCCGGCTAAAAACGGCGGCATTCAATTCGGCTTCGCCGGATAAGGGTTTAAGCCGGGCGCCGAAGGCCCGAAACCGGAAACAGGCCCCCGGCAGGTGGGTCTCCGGCGCAAGCGGCCGATTGTCGCGGATGACAACGGGTAAAACGGGGGCGAGAGGGTTATTCGCCGGCGAAAAGATCGATCTCCCCCTGTTCGGCCTTCCTGTAAACCGAGGCCAGCTCCGCTATAACCGGTGAGACAAGCTGAAGAACATCCTCGATAGCACTTTTTCCCTTTTCGTCGTCTTTGATCCGGTATAGCATGGCGGCATACAGGGCGCGGAACGAGAGCTCCGTGTCGCTGACCTCCCTCGTAGAGAGAGTTTCGCTTTTGGCGAGTGTTTCGCGCAGGGCGGGCAGTTCGGGCTGCAGAGCCGCAAAGAGTTTGCGGTAGCTCTCCCCGGCGGGGAGGGCCATTAGCCGCAGATGGAGCCCGTGCAGCTCTTCGATCAGGTGAATGGTGTGGTCGAGGTGGCCTTTTTCGGTCTTATCCTCGGTTTGAAGCAAATTTACTATGTCCATGTACCAGGCAAGCAGTTCCTGCTCCCGGGCCGCATCCAGCCCGCGGGGTTTTACCAGCTGGGAGTAGATCGCTTCGGGACTGAACTGAAGTGCGCGCAGCAGGTCTTCGAGCTGCCACAGATAGAGGATATATTCCGCAATATTTTCCTTGCGTTTGCCGATCGCTATATACATGGTATTCTTCCTGTAAGATTATTTGTGGCCCCTGGAATTTACGATACCCAGCGGCATGGTACCCGGATCGTGTGCTTATAATCGGGCTGTCGGCCGGATATTCCCCGGAGCTATTTATGGTTTTAGTCCTCTTCCCAGCCCCCAAGATATGAAATATCGTCCATAAGACCCTCTATTTCCCGCCGCTCTTTTTTGGTCGGGCGGCCGGTGCCGCGGTCGCGGGAGATAAATATGGTCTCGCGCGGTACGTTCAGCTTATCCAGTTCCTCCTGCGGGGTGAGATTCTCGGCGAAAGCGGCGACATTTTTGGCGGGCTGGCGGTTGGAAACCGGCTCCAGAACCCGGTAGGTGTAGGTAACCGGCCCCTTGCGGAAGGAGACAAGGTCGCCCGGGTTTACCTCCCGGGAGGGTTTGGTGTAGGCGCCGTTTATCCTTACCCTTTCGCTGCGGCATGCCTCGGCGGCGTCCGTGCGGGTTTTATATGCACGGACGGCCCATAGCCATTTGTCTATTCTAACGGGCATATTTTTTCTTTTTATAGCTGTACAAAAGCAGTAAATCGAGACGGGATACCCTGGCCGGGAGATTGCCCGCTTTATAGCCCTGCAAGTATGGGGAAAATTGCAGGGGCATATATCGCCGGGCATGCCGCTCCCTACCCTTTCACCGACCAGTCGGTGCCGTCTTTGCGGTCTTTTAGCGTGATGCCTATCTTAGCCAGCTCGTCGCGGATGCTGTCGGATGTTGCCCAGTCTTTTTCCGCTTTGGCCCGGTTGCGGATTTCGATCAGCATCTCTACCAGGGGCCCCACAAGGTCGTTGGCACCGCCCTGGTCGTCGCTTCGAAGGCCCAAAATGTCGAATACCATCCGGTGGACAAATGTGCGCAGGCGTTCCAGGTCGGCTGCCGAGACGGAAGCCGTACCGTCGTGAAGCTGGTTGATGATGCACACCCAGTCGAACAGGGCGGCTATCGCCACGGGGGAATTCAAGTCGTCGTTCATGGCCTCCGTGCACCGCCTTTCGAGATCGGAGACATCCACATCGGAAGCCGCGGCGGGGACGATCTTGTCGATGGTGTCCACGGCGGCCATAAGGCGGTCGAGCCCCTTGCGGGCCGCCGTCATCGCCTCCACGCTGAAGTCGAGCGTGGAGCGGTAATGGGCCTGAAGGATGAAGAAACGGACGGTCATCGGGGCGAAGGGCTCCGTAAGGAGCGGATGGTTGCCCGTGAAAAGCTCTTCGAGGGTTATGAAGTTGCCCAGCGACTTTCCCATCTTCTGGCCGTTGAGCGTTATCATATTGTTGTGCACCCAGAAATTTGCGGCGTCGTGGCCGCAGGCGACCCTGTTCTGGGCCATCTCCGCCTCGTGGTGGGGGAACATCAGATCCATCCCTCCGCCGTGGATGTCGAACCGCTCGCCCAGATATTTGACGCTCATGGCCGAACATTCCAGGTGCCAGCCGGGGAATCCTACGCTCCAGGGAGCCTTCCAGCGCATGATGTGTCCTTCGGGGGCCTTTTTCCAGAGGGCGAAATCGCAGGCTCCTTTTTTGTCTCCCTGCCCGTCGAGCTCGCGTGAGTTGGCGATCATATCTTCGAGCACCCTACCCGAGAGGCGTCCGTAGTCGTGGCTGCGGGAATATTTTTCAACGTCGAAATAGACCGACCCGTTGCTCTGGTATGCATAACCCTCGCCAAGTATCTTTTCGACGAGCTCTATCTGTTCCATCATGTGGCCCGAGGCGCGGGGCTCGATCGAGGGAGGCAGTACGCTGAGAAGTTCGAGGGCTCGGTGGTAACGGTCGGTGTAGTACTGTGCGACCTCCATCGGTTCGAGCTGCTCGAGGCGGGCCTTTTTGGCCAGCTTGTCTTCACCCTGGTCGGCATCGTTCTCCAGATGGCCCACGTCGGTGATATTGCGCACGTACCGCACCTTGTACCCCAGCTCTTTGAGCCAGCGGAAGAGAAGGTCGAAGGTGACCGCCGAGCGGGCATGGCCCAGGTGCGGATCGCCGTAGACGGTGGGGCCGCAAACGTACATGCCCACGAACGGGGGCTTGAGCGGTTCGAAAACCTGTTTGCTCCGGGTGAGCGTATTGTACAGTGTGAATTCAGATGTCATCGGCAGGGAATTATAAAACAGCGTAAAATTAGCAACTTTGGCGCAATTATTCTCAGCGGCAGGGGTGGTTTCGATCTTTCTTTGGGCCAAAAGGGTGGATTTCGGCCGGATGAGGTGCCGACCCTGTGAGGGGAGTCGGTTTATTTTTTTATTTTTGTCGGGATATTGCAAACAGGCAGAGCCGCCCGTGGCGGCCACACTATTATAAAGCCATACATACCGGATGATGAATTACTATAAGAAATGGAACCTGATCGCCGGCTGGGGTGTTTTCCTGGTGACGGTGATCGTTCACTACATGACCATGGAGCCTTCGGCCAGTTTCTGGGACTGCTCGGAATATATCTCCACCTCGTATAAACTGGAAGTGGGCCATCCTCCCGGCGCACCCATCTTTATGTTGGTAGCCAGGTTCTTTTCGATGTTCGCTTCCTCACCACAGTACGCGGCAGTGATGACAAACCTGCTCTCGGTGCTCTGCAGCGGTTTCACCATCCTGTTTATGTTCTGGACGATCAGCCACTTCGGGTGCAGGATGTACCGCCGCCGACCGGACCAGATGAGCCGGGGCGAAATTTGGAGTGTGCTCGCAGCGGCACTCATAGGTTCGCTTGCCTATACCTTCACCGACACCTTCTGGTTCTCGTCGGTGGAGACCGAGACCTATGCCATGGCCTCCATGCTGCTGGCCATAATCGTATGGGCCATGCTCAAATGGGAAGATGCCGCCGGGGAGCCCGGCGCCGACCGCTGGCTCGTGCTGATATTTTACCTGCTGGGGCTCTCGATCGGGGTGCGCATTATCCCCATGCTTGCCCTGCCGGCACTCGCCTTCATATATTACTTTAAGAAATACCCGGTGGTCACCTTTCGGGGCCTTGTTTCAACTACGCTCGTTGCCTTCGTAATCCTGCTGGGCATATACGGACTGATAATGCCCTACACCCTGAAAATAGGCGGAGCCTTCGACAGGTGGTTCGTCAACGGGATGGGATTGCCGATCAACAGCGGGATGATATTCTTCGCCCTGCTCGTCTTTGTCCTCTGCGGACTCGGGGTATATTGGAGCCACAAGAAGGGCAAGGCGGCCCTGAACACCGTAATGCTCTGTACTACCGTGATATTTATCGGATTTTCGAGCTATGCCGCCGTGACTATCCGGGCCTCGGCCGACCCGCCGATGAACAGCAACAACCCCGACAATCCCCATGCCCTGCTCTCGCTCCTGAGCCGCGACCAGTACGGGGACAGGCCGCTGCTCTACGGCAACTGGTACTCCGCCCCGCCCATAGACTACAAGGAGAACACGGTCTGGTATATAGACGACCAGGGGAAATATGCCGAAGGTTCCACCGTTACGGGCCTTGTCTACCCATCCGAGTTCAAGACCCTATTCCCCAGGATGTACCACTACGCCAAAGCGGAAGAATATGAAAAGCTGGTCGATATAAAAGGCAGGCAGATACCCTACCGCAACCAACTGGTGACCGTCCCGACATTCGGGGAGAACCTGCAGTTTTTCGTGGGTTACCAAATGAATTTCATGTACTGGCGCTACTTCCTGTGGAACTTCGTGGGAAGGCAGAGCGATAACCAGTCGTTGGGCGAGATCACCGAGGGGAACTGGCTTTCGGGCATAAAATTCATCGACGAGCTTTACCTCGGCCCGCAGGACGGCCTGCCCCGGGAGATGGCCGACAACAAGGGTCGCAACAAATATTACTTCCTGCCCTTTATCCTCGGGCTGATAGGGCTGGTATGCCAGCTCGGCCGCGACAAGAGGAATTTCTCGGTCGTCCTGTGGCTGTTTATCATGCTCGGGATCGCCGTTATCGTCTACTTCAATCCCACCCCGGGAGAGCCCCGTGAAAGGGATTATATCTTCTCGGGTTCGTTCTACGCATTCAGCCTGTGGATCGGGGTCGGGGTGATCTGGGTGAGGGATTGGCTGGCAAAATTGACGAAGAACGATTCTATTTATACGGCATTGGGAGCTCTTGCCATTTGCAGCACGGTTCCCATACTGCTGGCCGCTCAGAACTGGGACGACCACGACCGCTCGAACCGCTACGTGGCCCGCGACTGCGGCTGGAACTACCTTAATGCCTGCCTGCCCAATTCGATCATTATGAACTACGGCGACAACGACACCTTCCCCCTGTGGTATAATCAGGAGGTGGAAGGGGTGCGGCTCGACGTTAAGATAATGAATATGAGCTACCTCGGGGGGGACTGGTATATAGACCAGATGAAGCAAAAATCGAACGAGGCCGGCCCCGTGCCCTTCTCGCTTCCGCGAAGCAAATATGTCAATACCAACGATGCGGTGACCGTATACAACCTGTTCGACTACCCGGTGGATATTCGCCAGGTCATCGACTTCGTGCGGCGGGAAGACCAGGATACTAAAATCCCTCTGGGCGACGGAACCTACGAGGACTACATCCCGGCAAATAAACTCGCCATCCCGGTAAACAAAGAGAATGCCCTGGCCAGCGGGATCGTCCGGGCGGAAGATGCCCACCTTATGGTGGACACGGTATACCTTAATATAGAGAAAAACCGGCTCTACAAGAACGAACTGATGTTCCTCGACCTTTTGGCCAACTTCGACTGGAATCGGCCACTTTATTTCACCCAGATACACGATCTGAGGCAGTTCGGTCTGTGGGATTATCTGCAGTACGACGGCTTCGCTTACCGGCTGGTTCCGATCCGCACCCCCATGAAGTCGTTTCTCGATCTGGGGCGGGTGGACACCGAGTACCTTTGGAACAACCTTATGGATCTATTTCGGTACGGGAATATCGAAGACCCGAAGGTCTACGCCGATACCTTCGTCCAGAACAATTACAATACGACCAATGCCCGCAACGGCTTCGCCGTACTTGCAAAAGCCCTAATGGCCGAGGGCGATACGATCCGTGCCGTGCAGGCTCTCGACCGGGGACTGGAAAAGGTGCCCTTCTCACAAATAAGGTACACCTTCCGTTCGACCTACCCCCATATCGAGGCCTACTATCTGGCGGGTGAATTCGAAAAGGGGAACGAGGTTCTCACCGGATATGCTTCCAGTGTAATGGAGCATATAGTCTATTTCTCCCGGTTTACGGGCCGAAAGGCCCAGCTGGTGGATTACGATCTGGATTTGAACTACCAGTACCTCTCGGAACTGTTCCGCATCGCGCTGGCCTTCGGCCAGGACGAGGTGGCCGACTGGATAGAGGATTTCTATATGAAGATGTCGCCGGAAGAGGGCTACTCGTACCAGGACGAATACTTCGATCCGGATATGGATTTCGATCCGGACTTCGACCTGGATATGGTTCTTCCGGAACTGGCACCGCAGGTAGAATAGGCGGGATCATGGAGGTGTCGTTCCAGAGGGAGCTACTCGAAGCGGGATGCGACGAAGCGGGCCGGGGATGCCTTGCCGGGCCCGTATTCGCCGCCGCGGTGATACTTTCCGAAGGCTTCGCCCATCCGCTGTTGAACGACTCCAAGCAGATGTCCGAGCCGCACCGCAATCTGCTGCGCCCCATTATCGAGCGGCAGGCCGTAGCCTGGGCCGTAGCGATGGTATCGCACCAGAGGATAGACCGGATCAATATCCTGAATGCCTCGATCGAGGCTATGAATATCGCCGTTGGGAACCTGAAAGTCCGACCCGGGTTCCTGGCGATAGATGGGAACAGGTTCCGGTCGGTGCACGGGATAGATTTCCGGTGCATCGTAAAGGGGGATTCCATGTATGCGAATATAGCCGCGGCTTCGGTGCTCGCCAAGACCCACCGGGACGAATATATGCAAAATATCGCCGAGGAATTTCCCGTATACTGCTGGAAAAGTAACAAGGGTTATCCCACCGAGATGCACCGCCGCGCGATCCAAACCCACGGGCTCAGCCCCTACCACAGGCGCACTTTCGGCACCTCGGCCGACCAGCTAAGTCTTTTTTAAAACACTTTCGGGCAACTTTACTAAGATGTAAAGCCGGGGAAATAACCCTTCCCGGATAGTTCCGCATTACGTTCGGCCGCGTTTTTGGCCCCGGCGGATGAGACTTTCCGCTATAACCGGCTGGCTGTAAGTGGGGCGCGGCCGTTTTATTCCACACCTTCCGACCACGGGCCGCCGATTTTCGCGGGGGTCTTGACAAGGGGGGTGCGGGGAGTCTATATTTGCCGCTGACCGACCCTGTTATCAACACCCGAAAATTTATTGTCGATAAAAATGTTATCCGGTTGTCGATAACCGGAAGAATATTCTCAACGGCCCCGAATCTATAAAATCGAACGACATGTGCGAAAGCCGAACGATCGCCACCCAGGCAGGCGACCTGCTGCTCCAGACCATCGAGACTCTCCGCCGGCTATGCCGGGCACGGGAGAAGGAGAAGCTCTCCGTTTCGAAATACAGGCGGCTCGTAACGGAGCTCGAAGACCTTTCCAAATTGCTCGCCATCTATAACGGGACGGCTGTCGATAAGTATGCGCGGGGTAAAAACCGGCCTTCTTTATAAACATCTGCCCGACATCCGATCCACAGTCTATCCACAGGAAAATAACACCTTTTCGACAAAAATATGACAAGGAAAGAACTTTTATCCGAGCTCTCCCGGAGCTCATTGCTTGCCGGCTATCCTTTCACGACGGGGCTGACCTACCGGATCAACACCACACTGGTCTGCCCTCCCAA
>JAJBVJ010000189.1 GCA_020859875.1 Rikenellaceae bacterium | reverse complement strand
TTGCTGCCAAAACATGTTCAGGACTCATTTTGACGGGTGCTAATTTCTGTAATAAAAATTAATCTCCAAAACCCGACTTAAAAAATTATCGCATATCTTTGTAAAAGGGGGAATCGATTAAAAATTTGAGGCTATAAAATATTCTTATTTGTTACGGCCTGCTGTAAAAATCTACTTATGAAAGTTGCCATAGCCCAGTTGAATTACACCGTAGGGGCTCTCAAAAGCAATAAATTCAAGATAATCGAGAATATTTATAAGGCCAGGCAGGCCGGAGCAGAGCTCGTGGTCTTTTCGGAGCATTCCATAAGCGGTGCCAACTGCATGTATATACTCACAAAAGCCCAGTTCCTCGAGTCGTGCGAAGTTACACTCGTCGAGATAGCTTCCCATTGTGAAGACATCGCGGTGATAGTCGGTCTGCCAATTATGGACGGCAGCAAGAAAGTGAGTGCGGGAGTACTAATACAAAACCGCAGAATCGTTAAATACATCGGTAAGAAAACCATAAATTCCTACGACGAGAAGCATTATTTCGACAGCTCCACCGGATGCGAATTCCTGACGGTGGGAGAGACAAAAATTGCGGTCGCCCTCGGCGACGATATTCTTACCGAAGAACGTTTCGGGGACAATACGGATTTGATCGTTTGCATCCATGCCAGCAGTTATTACCGCAGGCATATCGAAGTGCGATACGAGTATCTTCGGATGATCTCTTTCCTGAAAAATAAAACGGTGTTGTTCGTCAATCATGTCGGCGGCCAGGCCGAGACCGTCTACGACGGCTCCTCTTGTGTTTTCCGCAGTGGTGAGGGAATTGCCTTTTTAAAGAGTTTCGAAGAGGATTTCAAAGTGGTCGATACTCGAAACGATTCTCCCGTGCCGATCCCAGTGCAGAACCACACGGCAAACGTATATAGCGCGATGAAGCTGGGTCTTCACGATTTTTTCGAAAAGAACGGGTTTACCAAAGCGTGTCTCGGTTTATCCGGTGGTATCGACTCCGCGGTCGTATTGGCCATTGCCGTGGATGTTCTGGGCTCGGATAACGTTAGAGTAATGATGCTTCCGTCCGAATTTTCCTCGGATCATTCCCTTAGCGATGCCATTGAGATGGCGGAAAACCTGGGTGTTGCATACGATGTGATCCCTATAAACGAAGCCTACCATACAATCCTCGACAGCCTGAAACCAGTCATAGGCGGAACATCTTTCGACAATACCGAAGAGAATCTTCAGGCAAGGATCCGATGCGACATGCTCATGGCCATGTCCAACAAGTTCCAATATATTTTGCTTAATACCTCCAACAAAAGCGAACTGCTTATGGGATATGGTACACTGTACGGCGACCTTTCCGGGGCGATAAGTATAATGGGGGGACGTCTACAAAACCGAAGTTTACGGACTGGCCCGATATATCAACCGCAGAATTCGTATTATTCCCGAAAACATCATTCGGAAAGAGCCCTCTGCGGAATTAAGGCGCGACCAGAAGGATACGGATTCGCTCCCACCTTACGAGCTTCTCGACGCAATCCTCTACCGCCTTGTGGAAGAAAATCAAAGCATCTACGATATTGTGGAAGCCGGCTTCGACGACGAATTGGTCGCCGAGATCGCCGAAAGGATAAAAGCCAACGAATACAAACGCAGGCAATATTGCCCAATACTGCGCCTTTCGATCAGACCCTGCGGGGCGGGATATAACTTGCCGTTGATTAATAAATATATACTCCATCCCCACCAGGCAATATCGAATGTGGACGATTAGTAGATAAAATGTGCTGAATCCTTACGGCATCCCGCCCGGATGCCGTATATTTTCAATCGAAATCATCTATCCGGATAGGGAAATTCAGAGGCAAAATAGTATATTTGCGCCGGACTTGCCGGCCTCGATGAAGAACGACATTACACATAAGGGATTAATCTTCGATATAGTGGGAAACCGGATCGATGTCTCGGTTACGCCCGATAATGCCTGTGCAGGGTGCAAGGCGGCGGCTATATGCACTATTAGCGAAACGGCCGATAAGGTCGTATCGGTTATAAGCGACCATCCGGAATATTTCGAAATAGGGGAAGAGGTGATAGTCTCCGTCGGCAGAGGGATGGGAGTTAGGGCGGTTATCCTGGCTTACGTCATTCCATTCCTCGTTCTACTTTTTACCCTTATCGGTTTATTGTCTGCGGATGTCTCCGAGCCCACTGCCGGTCTCATTTCTTTGGGAGCCATTGCAATGTACTATTCTGTCCTTTACTTTTTCAGAAACCGTATCGAACGCGAACTGATTTTCAAAATAAATAAGATCGATGATTGAGATTCTGCTATATACTGTACTCACACTTTGTCTTTTGGGTGCGGTCGCCGCAATGGTGTTGTATTTGGTGGCCAGGAAGTTCTACGTTTACGAAGATCCGCGGATAGACCAGGTCGAGAATCTGTTGCCGCTGGCAAACTGCGGGGGGTGCGGATATCCGGGCTGCCGCGGGCTTGCCGATGCGCTGGTCAAAAACGACGACATCACTTCTCTTTACTGTCCGGTAGGGGGTACCGACACCATGAACCGCGTAGCCGCTTTCCTCGGTAAATCAGCTCCCGAGAAGGAGCCGCAGATAGCTGAGGTCCGCTGCGGCGGAAGCTGCGGTAAACGTCCGAGGATCAGTATATACGACGGAGCTTACTCTTGCGCCGTCGAACATTCTCTCTACAGCGGTGAGACGGGATGCAATTACGGATGCCTGGGAAAAGGCGATTGCGTCGTAGTCTGTAATTTCGACGCCATTGCGGTAAATCCCGAAACCGGTATTCCCGAAGTCGACCCGGCCAAATGCACCGCATGCGGGGCTTGTGTCCGTGCATGTCCCAGGGCTATAATGGAGTTACGAAAGAAGGGGGTGAAAGACCGACGGGTGTGGGTAAATTGTATAAACAGAGATAAAGGGGCGGTTTCGAGAAAACTCTGCACCGTTTCATGTATCGCATGCGGAAAATGTGTCAAAACGTGTCCCTTCGAAGCCATCACGCTCCAGGACAACCTGGCATATATAGACCCATACAAATGCAGGCTTTGCCGTAAATGCGTTCCCGAATGTCCGACATCTGCCATTAGCGAAATAAACTTCCCGCCGAAAAAGGAGACTCCGGCCGGTGGCGGTAAAGGAGAGGGAAATGCAGCGGTCAGGGTGAAAGACCCGACCTCACCCTCCGCCACTTCGGTAAGCGACGGCATCCCGGCAGGGTCCGTCGGCGAATCCGACGGAAACCGGCCGCCGCAACAGGCTTAAACAACAGCGATATGTCAAGGACCTTCAAAATAGGGGGTGTTCATCCCCATGAAAATAAATTGAGCAGAGGAGCGGCCATAGAAATTTTTCCGCTTCCCGAAATGGTAACGGTCCCGCTCTCCCAGCATATAGGGGCTCCGGCGGTTCCGGCGGTGGTGAAAGGAGACAAAGTAAAAACCGGACAGCTGATCGCCTCGGCTGCGGGATTCGTCTCGGCAAATATACACTCGCCTGTCTCGGGAACGGTGATTTCGGTGGACCAAGTCCCCGACGCAGGGAATATCCGACGTCCGGCCGTAACCATAAAAGTAGATGGCGACCAGTGGGAGGAAGGCATCGACACGTCTGCGGATTTCCGTAAAGCGGAAACCGGCCTCGACCCGGCCGAGATCACCAGAAGGATCGCCGAGGGCGGAATTGTCGGTATGGGGGGAGCTACATTCCCTACGCAGGTAAAACTTTCCGTCCCGCCGACAAAGAAAGCGCAGTTCCTTTTAATTAACGGTGTAGAATGCGAACCGTATCTTACTGCCGACCACCGTCTGATGCTCGAAAAAGGGGAAGAACTTCTCGAAGGGGTAAAATTACTGGCAAGGGCACTGGGAGTAGAAAAGTCCTTCATCGGGATTGAAAAGAACAAGCCGGATGCCATCGAACACCTTATGAAACTTACCGTTGGCGATCCGCAAATAGCGGTTATCCCGTTAAAGGTGAAGTATCCGCAGGGTGGCGAAAAGCAATTGATCGAAGCCGTAACAAAACGACAGGTTCCCCCGGGCGGTCTCCCGCTCGATGTGGGAGTGGTCGTACAGAACGTCGGAACCGCCGTGGCCGTTTACCAGGCAGTGGTCAAACGAAAGCCGCTGATCGAAAGAGTAGTAACCGTAACGGGTAAAGGGATCGAAAGGCCATCGAACCTTCTGGTCAGGGTAGGCACCCCTGTAACTTCGCTCATAGCCCATTGCGGAGGCCTTCCCGCATCTGCTGGGAAGGTGATCGGAGGAGGCCCCATGATGGGGCGGGCGATATCCAACCTCGAGAGCCCCGTAACTAAAGGAACGTCGGGCATCCTGGTCATGAATGATAATGAGTCGGCCCGAAAGCCTTCCCAGGCCTGTATCAAGTGCGCCAAATGCGTTGAAGTGTGTCCCATGAACCTCGAACCTTATATGCTGTATAAACTCGGGATAAGAAATATGTTCCCGGAGATGGAAGAGTATTACGCTACGGACTGCATCGAATGCGGATCGTGTTCTTTCACATGTCCCGCTTCGCTACCGCTGCTGGATTATATAAGATTGGGTAAGGGCGAAGTGATGAAAATGATCCGGGCACGGAAAAATTAGAGAAGAAAAAACAAACGAGATAGATGGAGAAAAAACTTATAGTAGGGCCTTCCCCGCATGTTCACGGCAGTGATACCACACAGAAACTTATGCGTGACGTGCTGATCGCCCTTGCCCCTGCGCTCCTGGTCGTAACTTTCATTTACGGCACCCGGGTTCTGGTGGTTACTGGCGTGAGCATAGCGGCTTGTGTTCTTATCGAGTTCCTGATCCAGCGGTTTATGTTCGGCGGAAAATCAACTATCGGCGATTTGTCGGCAATAGTGACGGGTGTCCTTTTGGCATTCAACCTTCCCGTTTCCATACCTATATGGATGGTGGTACTGGGCGCACTGGTCGCCATCGGGGTAGGGAAGATGACCTTCGGGGGTCTCGGACGCAACCCGTTCAACCCGGCTCTGGTGGGCAGGGTCTTCCTGCTTCTCTCCTTCCCTGCGGCGATGACTACCTTTCCCGCTCCTTCTGCCGCCGCCGACGCCATGTCGGGCGCTACACCGCTTACCTATGTTAAAGAGGCCATGAAAGGGGGTGATATAAAACTTTCGGATTTGATGCCCGAAATATCCTATGACAATCTGCTGTTCGGACTTCACGGCGGCTCTCTGGGTGAGATAGCCGCACTGGCACTGCTTTTGGGATTCGGATATATGTTGATCCGCAGGGTCGTCACCTGGCATATACCGGTGGCGGTTCTCGGTTCTATGGCCTTGTTCAGTGCGATCCTTTGGTGGAGCGACCCCGAAACCTATGTCGATCCGGCATTCCATCTGCTTACCGGAGGAGCGATATTGGGAGCGGTCTTTATGGCAACCGATTATGCGACATCGCCGATGAGTAAAAAAGGAATGGTAGCGTACGGCATCGGTATCGGCATCATAACCATCCTGATACGTACCTGGGGTGCTTATCCGGAAGGAATATCGTTCGCCATACTTATTATGAACGCTACGGTTCCTTTGATAAATAAATATATGAGGCCGAGACGATTCGGTGTGCCCGCAAAAATATAATGCCATGGAAAGTACATTAAAAAATATGATCCTGGCGCTGCTGGCCATTACGCTCATCTCTGCAGGGGCGCTGAGCGTGGTTTACAGCATGACAAAGGATGCGATCGAACAGTCGAAGGGCGCAAAGACCGTAGATGCCCTCGGGAAAGTCCTTCCCGGTTTCGACAACAATCCCGCAGCGGATACCGTAACCGTAACGGCAAATAACCTTCCCGTAAAAGTTTATACCGCTAAAAAAGGCAACGCTCCGGTGGGTTATGCCGTCGAATCCATTACACGGCAGGGTTACAGCGGCAATATACGTCTGATGGTCGGTTTTCTTCCCGACGGGGAGATTTATAATATACGGGTACTGGAGCATAACGAGACCCCGGGATTGGGGAGCAAGATAGCGGATGAAGATAATCCTGTACTGTTGAGTTTCAAAGGTAAAAGTCCCGCCGGCCTTGTGATGAAAGTCACCAGAGACGGAGGCGACATCGATGCTATTACTGCTTCCACCATCTCTTCGAGAGCCTATACCGATGCGGTGGAGCGGGCTTTTACCGCTTTTCGCGAGGTGGCTCTCGGCGAAGAAATTATTGCCCCCCAGGCCGCCGATTTTCTGAACGAAGTGCTTCCCCCGTACAAATCGTATTTGACCGTCAACTACGATAAAAACACCCTGTACCGGGCCAAAAACGCTGAGGATGAAGAGGTGGGGACAGCGGTGGAAAGCACAGTCGAAGGATATGGCGGCCCAATAAGATTGCTCGTTGGATTCCTGCCCGACGGTACTGTCAACGATATCGCTGTCGTGGAACAGATGGAGACACCGGGTTTCGGAGCGGAGATCGCCGACGCGGGAAATCCGCTGGCCCGGAGTTTTATCGGACGCAACCCTTCTGAAATGAAACTTACTTTCCGCTCCGAAAGCGGCGAAGTTGATGCCCTGAGCGGATCGTCCATTACATCCCAGGCATACGTCGATGCAGTCCGCGATGCTTACAGGGCTTTTGTAGAATACCAAGAAAAAACCGGATCGGATGAATAAGCTCGCAATTCTCACAAGGGGTATCATAAGAGATAACCCGGTTTTTATTCTTCTTTTGGGCATGTGTCCCACGCTCGGGACAACCAGTTCGGCCGTTAACGGCTTCGGAATGGGTGCAGCGACGCTGTTCGTGCTCACCCTCTCGAATATCGTCATATCGTCGGTCAAAAGGTTTATACCGGCCAAAGTGCGCATCCCGGCATATATCGTAGTGATCGCTTCGCTGGTCACAATACTCCAGCTCTGTATGGAAGCGTATACGAACGAGCTTTACCAGACATTAGGAGTCTTTATCCCGCTTATCGTGGTAAACTGTATAATTCTGGGTAGGGCCGAAGCCTTTGCTTCTAAAAATTCGGTAACAGACTCCGCGCTCGACGGTCTTGGAATCGGCCTCGGGTTTACCCTGGCCCTTACGGCCCTTGGAGCGGTGAGGGAAATCCTCGGTGCCGGGTCGGTTTTCGGTTTCGATTTCGTTACCAAGACCGGGCTGCTGTTGCAAAAATGGGGAGCTTCCGAGGGTGTGGTTCAGAGTTTTCTGCAATGGGACGGGGTGCTGTTGTTCGTTCTCGCTCCGGGAGCTTTTATAGCCCTGGGGTATCTGCTGGTAATATTTAATAAACTAACCAAAGCAAAATAGGGTATGGAATATTTTTATATAATCATCGGTGCCATATTCGTAAACAATATCATCCTTGCCCAGTTCCTCGGGATATGCCCCTTTTTGGGGGTGTCCAATAGGGTGGGAACATCTCTGGGTATGGGAGCGGCCGTGACCTTCGTAATGGCCATTGCCTCACTGGCCGCATACCTTCTGCAATATTATGTGCTCGTACCGCTGAACATAGAGTTCATGCAGACCATAGTTTTCATACTGGTCATCGCATCGCTGGTTCAGATGGTGGAGATAATTCTAAAAAAGGTAAGTCCCCCGCTGTACCAGGCCCTGGGCGTATTCCTGCCGCTTATCACCACCAACTGTGCGGTGCTCGGGGTTGCGATACTTCTGGTGCAAAAAGAGTTCGATATGATGGGTTCGGTAATTTTTTCCATATCCAACGCAATAGGATTTACCCTTGCTATCGTTCTATTTGCAGGACTGCGTGAAAAGCTCGATCTGGAGGATCTTCCCAAAGCAATGAGGGGAGTTCCGGTGGCGCTCGTAACGGCCGGAATCCTCGCAATGGCTTTTATGGGATTCTCGGGACTGGTC
>JAJBVJ010000048.1 GCA_020859875.1 Rikenellaceae bacterium | reverse complement strand
GGCAGAGACATAAACAATAACGGCGATGTGGTACGAATGCTGCGTGCGGGAAGCGAAAAATGTTTCGACGCGCTGTTCCGCCGCTACTACAAGCCGCTATGCACTTATGCAACCCGCTTTGTATCTGCTGCCCGTGCGGAAGAACTCGTACAAGACACCCTTATGTGGATATGGGAGAACCGGTTATCCCTCCACCCGCAGATGCCTCTCAAATCGCTTATGTTCACAATCGTCCGCAACAAGTCCCTCAACAGCCGGACGCGCAATAACATAAAAACCCGTGTCATCGACGAACTGGCAAATAAATACGACCCGCAATTCGACGATCCCGATTTTTATCTCGAGAACGATCTTGTATACCGCCTTACCGAAGCCCTGAACAAAATGCCCGAAGAGTTCCGCAAAACTTTTAAAATGCACCGCCTGGACGGCATGACCCATAAGGAAATCGCGACGAAACTGAATGTCTCCACCCAGACCGTAAATTACCGTATCGGACAGACCGTGCGTATGCTGCGGGAAGAACTCAAAGATTATTTACCCCTTCTGGTGCTGCTCTGGCCCGATCTTTTCTAAAAAATCCGATTTATTTCCTCTCCTTTTAGCAACCCGTCGCATGCGGATTGTACTACTATTGTAACTACCGGAATAATGACAAAATTCGACATCACCGAAGAGCTGTTGGTCGCATACCTTCGGGGCGAGCTGGACGATTCGGCAAATAAAGCCGTTGAAAAGTGGTACGATGTGGGTGAAGCCAACCGTAAGAAGCTGGGCGATCTTTACTATATCCTGTTCGTGAGCGATCGTATCCACGATGCGGCATCGATAAATGTGGAGCGGTCCCTTCGTGAACTAAAAGGACGGATGCGCGCCGGAAGAAGAAAGAGAATCCGCCGTACCTTATTTAGGTTTTCGGCAGCAGCAGCGGTCGTGATACTGCTTATAAGTGCATCGATGGTGACGGTGTCGGTTTCCGGCCGGCTCGAAGCCCCTACCGTGGTTACCACACAGGTAGGAGAACGTTCCCAGGTTGTCCTTCCGGACGGCACTAAAGTCTGGCTCAATTCGGCCAGCAGCATCGAGTATTCCCGCCCTTTCCCGGGCCGTCAGAAACGGATAAAGATGGAAGGCGAAGCCTATTTCGAGGCCCGGCACGACAAGAAGACTCCCCTTGTGGTATCTACCGGCGGGCTCAATATAAAGGTCGTCGGAACGAAATTCAATATCCGCAACGACGACAACGACCACCGCGTGACGACCGTTCTGCTCGAGGGTGCGGTGGCGGCCACCACCGACCGCAGCGACCGCTCGGCGGTGATGATGCGCCCGGGCCATAAACTGGTTTACGATATGGTAACGGGCGCCATGCAGCTCGTCGACGATCCGATGGTAAGCCAGTCGATCAACTGGATCGACGGACGGTTCGCTTTCGAGAACGAGACCTTCGAAAATATTATCTCCGAATTCAAGCGCTACTTCAACGTGGATGTCCGGATCATGGACGAAGGGATTAAGAAAGAGAGATTCTCGGGCCAGTTCCAGGCCGAGGACGGGATTTATTACATCATGTCCGTACTGCAACTCACCCATAAATTTACCTACAAGGTAGTGGGTAACGACATAGAGATCTATGCAACCACCATACGATAATATAGTGTAAACCTAACCCATTTATCCGAAAGCGTATGACGATACCTAAGTAAACCAACCCTGGCCTTACCTCCGGTAGGGCCCATTTACCTAAACTTAACTTTAACCTAATTTTCGATCCATGAAAAAATTTTACCTCTCCGCAGGAAGGGGAAGCCGTCTTGCCATAGGATGTTTCCGCCTGCTGCTGATAGTCCCGATGCTGCTCTGTTCCCTGAACGGGCAGGCCGCCGCAAAGATGCAGGATGTGCGCGTCAGTGTAGACGCCCGGGATATTGCGGTTCTTGCCGTGCTCAATCAGATCGAGCAGCAGACCGATTTTTCCTTCGTATATAACTCCTCCGACATCGATACGGGGCGCAAAGTTAACTTCACTTCCAACAACGAAGCCATCACGGATGTTCTGGGCAAACTCTTTGCCGGCTCCAACGTGGATTACACTCTGCGCGATAAGCATATCGTGCTCTCCAAAAAGGCCGAAACGACCGGCTCTCAACCGGTGGTTACAGGTGTCTCGGGAACCGTGGTGGATGAACAGGGCGAGCCGCTGGTCGGGGCAGCCGTAATAATTGCGGGAACCATCACCGGGGTTACGGTCGACGCCAACGGAAACTTTGCCATCCCGCAGGCCAAACCGGGCGACGCCCTCGAAATCTCCCTGCTGGGTTATACCAGGAAAACCGTGACCGTTACGGGGCCGGGCCCGATGGCCATCGTATTGAGCGAGGACAATAAGGTGATCGACACCGTGGTAGTTACCGCCCTGGGCATCAGAAAGGAAGAGAAGGCCCTAACGTATAACGTGCAGGAAGTGGGCGGAGATGTTGTCAACTCGGTGAAGGACGCAAACTTTATGAACGCCCTTTCGGGTAAAGTTGCCGGGCTGCAGATCAATGCCAGCTCGTCCGGCGCCGGGGGTTCGACCCGCGTTGTGATGCGCGGGGTAAAATCTATAAACGGAAACAACAACGCTCTTTATGTAGTGGACGGAATTCCGCTGCCGGAATTGCGTTCCAAACAATCGGATGGTTTCTACGAATCGCCCGACGGAGGGGATTACGAAGGTATCGCAAACCTTAACCCCGAAGACATAGAGTCGATGTCGATCCTTTCCGGCGCCACGGCCGCGGCCCTCTACGGTTCGCAGGGTGCCAACGGAGTGATCCTCATAACCACGAAAAAGGGCTCGGAAGGCCGCCTGAGGGTCTCCTACTCCAACAGTACGACCTTCTCCTCTCCGTTCGTGATGCCCAAATTCCAGAATTCATACGGCACCGACCCCAATTCGCCGTCGATGAGCTGGGGAGAGAAGCTGGCAGTGAAGAGCTCCTACGACCCGAAAGACTTTTTTCAGACCGCCTTCGACGAGACCAACGCCCTGAGCCTTTCGACCGGCACATCGCGCAACCAGACCTATTTCTCTACCGCAGCGGTGAATTCCCGTGGAATTATTCCAAACAATAAGTATAACCGCTATAACTTCTCTGTGCGCAATACCACGCAGCTCATCGAAGACAGGCTGACGCTCGACCTGGGAGCAAGCTACGTGCGCCAGTTCAGCCGCAACCGTACGATCCAGGGCCTCTACCACAACCCGCTGATCGGAGCCTACCTTTTCCCGCGCGGGGACGATATCAGCAAATATAAGGTTTATGAGCGCTACAATCCGGGGCTGGGCTATTCGGAGCAGTTCTGGGGACTGGAGTTCATAAACGGTGTCGAAAATCCCTACTGGGTTGTAAACCGCGAGATCTTCGATAATCTGGCACACCGCTTCAACTTCAATGCGGTGCTCAAGCTCGATATCAACGATTGGCTGAGCCTCTCGGGCCGCGTGCGCACCGACCATAACTCAATGAGGTTCACCCGTAAGGTCTTCGCATCTTCGAATACCCTGTTCGCCTCCGAATACGGAAATTACCAGAACTTCCGGTCGGTACACAATAATCTTTATGCGGATGTCCTGCTCTCGATAGATAAACGGCTGGGCCAGGATTTCGCAATCCAGTTCAATGCCGGGGCCAGCCTTATGGACGATAAGAATTCGCTCACCGGTTACGAAGGGCACCTTGCCGGCATACCCAACAAATTCACCTACAACAATATTGTAACCAGTGATATAAACACACTTCCGATGCAGGAGAACTACCACGACCAGAACCAGGCCATCTACGCCACGCTGCAGGTCGGGTATAAGGGTATGCTTTATGTGGATGCAACGGTTCGCAACGAGTGGGATTCCCGTCTTGCCTTCACCCGCAAGATGAACATATTTTACCCCTCGGTCGGCCTCTCGGCGGTGATCTCTTCGATGACCGACCTCTCGGGGGCGGGAATCTCGTTCCTCAAAGTGCGCGGTTCGTACGCCGAAGTGGGTAATGCCCCCGAGCGGTTCATTACGGGCCGTAATTACGGTATAAAGGGCGGTATAATCACCACCGAAACATATGCCCCGGCCACCCACCTCCGCCCCGAGCGCACCAAATCCTACGAGGCGGGGATCAACTCCAGGTTCCTGATGAATAAAATCAACCTGGACGTCACCTACTATAACACCAATACCTACAACCAGCTCTTCCTATACGATGCACCACCCAGCACGGGTTACAAACAGTCCTATATCAACGCGGGCAAGGTAAACAACTGGGGTATCGAGGCCGTTGCAGGCTACCGCAATACATGGAATGAATTTACATGGTCGACCTCCTACAATTTCTCTTTGAACCGCAACAAGATCAAGGAACTCGTGCCGGAAGGGACGATCGACCCCGTCACCGGAGCCGAGGTCTCCATTCCCGAAGTGAATATGGACTTCGGCGGCTACCGGATAAAGCTAAAGGAGGGCGGCTCGATCGGAGATTTCTATGTTACGGGTCTGCTGACGGACGACCAGGGCAATATCTATGTCGACCCGAACGGCGGCAACGTCAAGACCGACCCCGATACGTGGATCTACGGCGGCAATACCGAAGCCCGCTATCGCATGGGTTGGCATAACCAGTTCGAATACAAGGGCTTTAATCTGGGAATCCTCGTGGACGCCCGGATCGGCGGCCGAGGCGTCTCGGTAACCCAGGCCCTGATGGACCGCTTCGGGGTATCGAAGGCGTCGGCAGAGGCCCGCGACAACGGGGGAGTACGCATCTCCGAGACGCAGGTGATAACCGGCATCAAGGATTTTTACAACAATACCGGCGACGGGCTGGGGATGATGTCGCAGTACGTTTACAGTATGACCAACGTGCGCCTGCGCGAGGTATCGCTCGGCTACGACCTGCCGTCATCATGGTTCAACGAGAAGCTCCAGGCTACCGTCTCCTTCGTCGGGCGCAACCTTTTCATGTTCTACAACAAGTCCCCGTTCGATCCCGAGATCACGGCTTCGACCGGAACCTACTACCAGAACCTCGACTATTTCATGCCTCCCAGCCTGCGCACGATGGGTTTCAGTGTCAGGGTACAATTCTAAATTTCAACTACGATGAAAAACACAGCATACAGATCAAAATTAACTGCGGGCGCACTGGCGGTACTTACCCTGATCTTTACCTCCTGCACGGGTAATTTCGAGAAATTCAATACCGACCCCAACTCCGCCCAGGACATCGACCTCACCTCGCTCATCACCACGATGCAGATGGACGCGCAGTACCCTACCACCGGAGAGACGACTACCCCAGTGAACCGTTACCAGACCGGGTGGAACCTTCTGGCCGACCATTACGCGGGATATATGGCCTGTGCCAACCACTTCGACGGCGGAAGCAACCCGATGGTATACAACCTCACGGCCAACAGTTGGAGCAATACGGTATTCGAGGTGGCCTTCACACAGGTGATGCCCGCCTGGCTGCAGCTGAAATACGGGCATGACAAGGGCGAACTCTCCGACGAGGGTATGGCCGTAGCCGATATTCTTAAAGTGCTCACTCTCCACCGCGCCAGCGACATGTACGGCCCGCTTCCGGTGCTCAAATTCGGAGAAAGCCGCAACCCCTACGATGCCCAGGATGTGCTCTACAAACATTTCTTCGAGGTGCTCGACGATGCGATAGCAGTGCTGGAGGAGTATGTTTCTATCTCTCCCGACGGAAGGCCCCTGGCAAGGGTGGACGCGATATACGCGGGCGACTTCAATAAATGGCTCAAATTTGCCAACTCGCTCAAGCTGCGCCTTGCGATGCGGATAAGGTATGCCGAGCCGGCACTGGCCGAAAGATACGCCCGGGAGGCCATCGCCGCAGGGGTAATAACCTCGGTCGACGACAATGCGGAGCTCAAGACCTTCGGCGCCATCACCATCAACAACCCGATGGAGATGATCTGGAACTCCTACAACGATGCCCGCATGGGAGCATCTATGGACTCCTATCTCAACGGTTACAACGATCCTCGAAGGGGCAAGATGTTCCAGCCCTCGCCGCTGGACGGCGAGTTCCACGGCGTGCGCAACGGACTGCCCTCAACCGAGCAGAAGTTCTATACGAACATGTCCGCTCCCAACATCCAGACCGACACTCCCATGAGGTGGCTCACCGCATCCGAGGTCGCTTTCCTGATCGCCGAATACGAGCTGGTATACGGCAGCGCAGCAGCGGCGAAACAATACTATGAAGAAGGTATCTCGCTCTCGTTCGTGGAGAACGGACTTTCGGGCGGGGAGGCAGAAGAGTATGCCACCCGCACATCCCGGCCCGCCTATTTCACCGACGCATCGGAGAACCCGACCAAATACAACACCAGTGCCCTGGGTACGGTGGACATCGAATGGAAAAGCGACGGCAACGAACTGGAACGCATCATCACACAGAAATGGATAGCCATCTATCCCAACGGCATGGAAGCATGGGCCGAATACCGCCGCACGGGTTTCCCCAGGATATTCCCGATCCAGCAAAACAGCGCCGACCCCTCCATCAACAAAAACACCCAGATACGGCGAATGGTATTTCCCAAGATCGAGTATGCCAACAATGCCGGTGCTGTCAATGCTGCGGCAAGACTGCTCGAAAGCGGCCAGGACAACGGCGGCACGAAACTATGGTGGGATAAAAAGTAGTAAACAGCTAAAATTACGAAAATGGAAAAGAGGATATTATATATAATGTCGCTTCTGGTTTTCGCAACGGCACTCGTCGCCTGCGATACGGAACCCGACAATGTGCGGGTGCAGTTTCCCGACGATCAGTCCGATTTTGTACGCGACGAAGCCTACTATGAGAGGCTCCGGGAATATAAGAAAACCGACCATGCCCTCGCCTTCGGGTGGTACGGGTCATGGACGGCCATCGGCCCGTCCATGCAAAGCCGCCTTGCCAGCGCTCCCGACTCGATGGATATAATCTCGATGTGGAGTCAGTTCCACAGCCTTACTCCCGAACAGATCGCCGACAAGGCCTTCATCCAGCAGAAAAAGGGCACCAGGGTAGTAATATGTATTTCGGCTAAGGACATTCCCGAAGAATTCAAGGAAAACGGCGAGATTACCGACGCCGCACTGAAATCCTATGCAAAGGCATTCGGCAAGGATTCCCTCGATAAATACGATTACGACGGGATAGATATCGATTTCGAGACGGCAATAGACCACCAGGGGCCGCTGAACCAGACCCCGGGGCTGTTCAAAAAGTTCTGTGAAGAATTAAGCCAGTATATAGGCCCCGCTTCGGGCACCGGACGGCTCTTTTTGATCGACGGCAATATCAACAGCCTCGATGCGGGGATCGCCGAACTTTGCGACTACGGGGTGATGCAGGCATATACGGATTCCAATTTTACCAGTCTGACAAACCGTGCCACAAGCGCCGCAAGGGTCGGATGGGTGAAGGAGCAGCTGATATATACGGCCAATTTCGAATCTTATTGGTCTACCGGGGGTGTGAATTTCAGCTATAACGGCCAGACCATACCGTCCCTGCTCGGAATGGCCTACTATGCCCTCGAGGGTAATTCCGTGGGGTTCGGCTCCTACCATATGGAGTATGAGTACGGCCACTCGGACAAGGTCTATAAGTATATGCGTGAGGCAATCCAGATCGCAAACCCGGCCCCACAGGGGGATTACACGAAGATTCTGGTATCTCTCGACCAGTCGGGCGAAGAAATCTTCACGGTAACGACCACAATTTCCCGTTACGAAAGCCAGCTTACCGCCTACCTGAGCAAGTCGGCCCCCGCGGCGGTCAGTATCCCGGTGGCGGTGGATAACAGCCTCGTAGAGAAATTCAACGACGACAACTACACGGAGTATGAAACCATCGACCCCTTGTCGGTTAATTTCTCCGGACCCCTGCGTTTTGCAAAGGGAGAATTGAAAACCG
>JAJBVJ010000260.1 GCA_020859875.1 Rikenellaceae bacterium | reverse complement strand
ACTTTGCCCAACACCCTCTAGTCGTCGGTTTTCACAATCATCGACTGGCCGTCTATGATCTTGTCCGGATCGTCGAGTTTGTTCCATCGCACCATATCCTCTACCGTAACCCCGAACTCCCTTGCCAATCCGCCGAGGGTGTCCCCAACCATGACCCTTATCTCTGTAAACTCCCCGGATTCCCGTCCCCTCAAGCTTAACTCTTTCATCTCCGGAGAGTTGTCGATCTGCTGATAATGAAGAGTGCGGTAAATATTATCCTCGGGATGGATGTCGGGGCAACAGGAAAAACCGTGTTGGTGTGGAGGATGCTCCATCCTGCACGCAACATAGGCATAGCCGACCCCGATAATGAAGCCTTCGTAAAACCTATGCGGAAAACCATAGATATAATTATCCATGAATTCCTGCTCGGTTATATAGGTTGCTTTGAATTTCCCCCCTGCCATGGTTAATAATTTTCAATTTATCGTATGTCCCACGTCAATTCTTGCTTATCGTCCACACCGACCAAGATTGTATTACCGGGGATGACCTTGCCGCTTATAATCATTTTGGAAATAGGTCTGCGCAGATAGGTGCGGATGGTCCCTGCCACCTGCCGGGCGCCGTACTTGGGATTAAAGCCACGGTGTGACAACATTTTTTTCGCATCGGAGGAAATCTCGATCGATATTCCCTGTTTGTCCAGAAGCGCGGTCACATCCCGCATTTGTATTTCGAAGATCCGTACAAGCATATCGTTATCGATTGGGCCGAAAGGAACTATCTCGGACAGGCGGCCCAAAAATTCAGGCCTGAAATATTGTCCCATGATCTCCATCAGCATGGTAGTGTCAGGGATCCGGCCCTCATTAATTTCTTTGGTTAGCCATTTACTCCCTACGTTCGAGGTGAACAGTACGATAGCATTAGAGAAATCCCCCTCTTTACCGAGCCGGTCGTGGAGTTTCCCCTCGTCCATGATTTGTAGGAATATATCGTAAACCGACTGGTGGGCCTTTTCGATTTCGTCGAACAATACGACCGCATACGGTTGTCTCCGTATTTTATTTACCAAAAGTCCGCCTTCTTCATAACCTACGTATCCCGGAGGGGCGCCCAGAAGCAATGCGGCCGAATGTTCCTCCTTGAACTCGGACATATCGAGGCGTATCATGGCCTTTTCATCGTTGAATAACGCTTCGGCCAATGCCTTAGCCAGCTCCGTCTTACCCGTCCCGGTAGGCCCCAGCAGGAAGAACGAGCCGATGGGCTGGCCGGGCTTGTTCATACCACTGCGCGATTCGACTATCGCGTCGGCCATTACTTTCAACGCGTTGTCCTGACCCACGACCCTCCGGCGCAAGGTGTCCTCCATGGTTAGAAGTTTCTCTTTCTCTCCCGATTCTATTTTTCCGATAGGGATACCGGTAGAGGCGGAAATCACTGCTGCCACCTCGTGGGAGGAAATAGCAGTTATTCTATCTTTGGTGAGTTCTTCGAGCTGTTTGAGCCTGCCCAGCAGATAGCCGATCCACTGTTCCGGTTGTTCGAAGTTGGCGGGATCGGTTTGACCCTCGAGCATACTGAGCAAAATAGGACTCAGCTTATTATTCATGGTAAACCATAACAGCCGCAGTTTCTCCATACGCTCCTCGGACAACATATCAGCGGCCTGTTCCAATTCTGCCAGTTCCGTCCCAAATTGCTTTATGTCGCCGGCGGCCGTTTGATTTATGAGTTTTACTGCCGCCATCGTTCGGTCGATAAGGTCTATTGCCGCATCGGGGAGTTTCCTCTCCTTAACATAACGCTTGGAAAGGGCGACACAATCAGCCAGCGATTCTTTATTTACTCCTATTCCGTGGTAGTCAGTGTACCTGTCCAGTACGGATTCTATAATGCAGATAGAGGACTCTACGTCCGGCTCGGCCACCTGCAACACCTCGAAACGGCGGTTGAAAGCGTGGTCAGGCTCGATAAGTTTCCGGTATTCATCTACCGTTGTGGCGCCAATCACTGTAATCAGGCCTTTGGACAGTTCCGGTTTAAGTATGCTTGCCGCACCGCTATTACCCTGCTTAGGGTCTATTAGAACATGTATCTCATCGATAAAAAGTATCGCACCCGGTGTTTGTTCGAGTTCCTTGATTATGCCTTTCAGACGGTCCTCGATCTCTCCTTTGTATGTAGCACCCGCTATCAGGGTCCCGGTATCCAGTTCGAATACCGTCGCATCTTTAAGATACTGCGGGACATTTCCCTTTACGATACTTGACGCGAGTCCATCCACCATAGCGGTTTTGCCCACACCCGCATCACCGATAATCAATACGTTCGGCTTACTGTGCCGACCGAGTATCTCCATCATCATGCGACTTTCGTTGTCCCGGCGTACAATGGGAAAGACCCGGCCACACCGGGCCGCATCGGTCTTGTCGATGCAGTATTTCGAAAGACTGGTCTTTACCGCCGGAAGTTCTCTCTGCCCGTGTTCACCCATCTGTTCAAGTAATGACGAGAGGGTGGAAGCTCCATCGGTGAAAAGATTGCGGATATCCCGCTCCCGTATGGGGAATGTTTTGAGTTCATCACTGCTGAACCCAACGTCAGGCGCGCAAAGGGCGTTCAGGATACATAACGGATTTATATTCAGGAGTCCCCATTCTATCCTTATGTTATCGGCTTTTTCAAATACCCGGGCAATGGATTCGTGTTCGGTAATTTCGCCGCCGGGAGCCACTTTAGGGGTATCTTCGATACGCACCTCGGCCCACTCGCGTAAATATGCGGTATCCTGCCCGAGGGATGAAACGAAAGATTCCAAGCCGATCTCTTTATGCAATAGGGCATAAAGCAGGTGGGCGGGTGTATAGTGCGGATTGCTGTAATCACGGGCTATACCCCTTGCTATCCTCACGGCATGTTGTACCGATTCGTTTAAATTCAGGAACTCCATGGCGTTCCATTACTGTTGTTGATATTCCGCCGCCCAGTCCACATAGTCCTGTCCTTTAGTACCGTCGAGCTGTATTATGAAGCTTTTCCCGGGAAAATAGGGTGTGAGATACAAGTTCAGGTGAACTCTGTCCTTATTGTCCTTATCCTGTTCCAAACGCAGAAGTTTAAATTCTTTTATCAGCCTGTCGGGACCCTGTACGGTGTCGAGAAAACTTACGATCTGTTTGCGGAGGTCTTTCTCGGTTTTGATGTTCCAGTTCTCGAATGCGCGGCGGTTCAAAAAGTCGAATAAAACTTTTGTAAGGTAGTCAAATACGCGCACTACCGAGTAGGTCTGAAGTCCCAGGTTATCGCCGTTAAACAGGGTTTTTGCAGAAAACGCCATTACTTTTCCATATTCGTTCACCACCGGCACCAATCCCATCCTTTCAAGTTGGGAAAGTTCGCTTTTTTTCAGTTGAAAAGCAACTTCTTCGACCTCGTTGAGTCCCCCGTATTTTTTTCCGGCGGCCACCTGAGCCATCTGGGTCATGTACACTTTACCCATAAGGGCTATCGAGGGAGAGGTATGCAGGTCTTCGGTCTCCCCGATTTCCTTATATTTTCGCCGTCCCACGAGCCAGTTGCAGGCCATAATAACATTGCTTTTGTATGCGTCGGCGCTGGTATGGTTGGCGTCGAAGAACATCTCCACCACGTCGTCCGGCTGGTCGAGGTCTGCAAAGTCGGTAAACAGGTGTACCTTGTTGTCATATGCTATCCTGGCCCACTTATCCAATACCTTGTTCGATCCGAGATAACCGGGAAGGGCCAGAAGTGAGTAATTTGTACGCAAATCCAAACGGTCGTAATTCTGTTTCAGCTCAGCTGCTATATAATCTATAAACCGAGAGTTGTCCAGATCGGTAATCTGCTCTTTGGATGCGTTGACAATCGTAAGGTTGGTAACTTTTTCCGTTTCCGTATTTTTAAAGAAAAGCATCACGTTACGGTACGACCGTTCCAGATTTTTTACGGCATTAACGGCCGTTAGTTGGTTTTGCGCAAGGCGTTCTGTTACGAACTCCGATTTCTCCTTGCATTTATCCAGCATTTGGGTAATACTTTCCGAAGTGCTCAGCAGGTCGATCCATAAATCCAGTGTGTTTTTCAACGCCTGACGTTCCGCACTTTTACTGTCGTCGGTCAGAAATATTTGTTTCCTGGCTTTTCGTTCCGGATTGAGGTTCTGAATACCGTTTACCGAGGATTCGAGAAAAGTGAAACCTCCGAATTTTGATAATTTCTCTACCGGGTCCCCGGCAGGTATAGTGGTTTTATGATGTGCCTGCGATTGTTTCTCCGCAGGTTTGGTAATAACTTCTGCCATTGTTATAATATTTATTGTTCGACCTCTTGTTTTGCTTTTTTAAGCGCTTCGATAAAAGCGGCTTTTTTATTGCAACCGATTCTCAAAGCAAGCATTTGAAGTGCTCGCACGGAAAGAGAAGTTGGTTTGCCTCTCATATCAATTTTCTTTCCTGTAACCTTTTAATATTAACTCCCGGCATACGGCACGGGGCAATACTTAATGTTTATGAATTTAATGCTATTTTTGTGTAGTATATTTTAAAACATAAGTTCGTAGATTATCTACGGGCAGGTAATTGAAATACATAGTCTGACTGTAAATGGGGGACTGTCCTTTCGGGGTCGGTCAAAGAGGAAAGACGAGTGTGTGCAATTCCATGTCTTGCCCTGTGCTTTATGTACGGGGCCGGATTGGACGTAAGTGCATATATCGTTCCTCAGGCTCCCCAGCCCACAGTCCGGTATTTGCAAACTGCGTCCTTTTTTTGTTGTAGCTGCCATACTATAAAATCCGACCAAAGGTTTGATAAAAGGTGTTATGTCCGGTCGGAACGGGGGATGAAATTTAGCTGGTATTTTATCCCTTCCCAGGGTGCTTTTATAAGCGAATTCGTGGACTAAAAGCACCCTTTTTTTTCTTCCGAGAATATGGATAACTGTTTTTACGGGATTAACTCCTTTAAGTGTGACTTTTTTCCAGACTGCCAAAATAAACAGATCGTCGAAAAAAGGCTGGATGCGGGAACCCCATTTTTATTAATAGCAGATGGCCCATGCCTTGTACTCTTTTGTAATGAAGGGGTACGTTATGTATACGATGATGAAAAAGGTATAGATATTTCCTCTTTTAATATGGTTTTATTTCCCCGCCGGGAATTTTATATAGAATCCTCATCGCAACAAAAGTTAATAATCCTTGACTCCGATCTTCTGATTTGGATGGCGGAGGGTTTAAATATCGACTATACAAACAGAATACGTAAACCGTACATTTCTCCCGATCCATTTCCTCTGATAACAAATAATGTGTTATCGGGGCAAAGCCTTTGTCAGGATCTTTTTCATTGTCGGAAATATTGGGAGTACAAGATTAGAGAACTTTCTTTCTTCATAAGGTGTTCATTGCCGGAAAAATCCGTTAAGAAGATAAAGTTTATCCTCTTCTCTAAAAATTGGTTATTCAAAATTAAGGCAATGGAATTAATCGCTTTAGGGAAAACCCAAGAGGAATGTGCCGAAATTCTTAACTATTCGTTAAGCGGTTTTTCAAAGCATTTTAAGCAGGTTTTCGGTATTTCTTTTTACCGAATCTTCACCGCAGAAAGACTTAACCGTGTTATTAATGACCTAAAACACTCGAACCTTTCAAACCGGGAACTGACGGAAAAATATAACTTTTACTCGGTTCAACATTTTGGGAACTTCATAAAAACCCATACCGGCAAAACTACACGTCAATTACGGACAGAATTAATTAAAAGTATTAAGTAGATTTATACTGGATATTGTATCATAATTGCAGTCCTCTATATATGAAAATAGATATAGGGCGATTCAAGAAAGTTCACGGCTACGAAGAGGGTAAAGACGTTCTCGATTCGGCTTCCTTGAACAAAGCTGCCGACTACAAAAAGAATGTCCTGAAGAATTTTACGGCTATCGACCAGAACCAGATCACCGAGCGGTTCCGGGACGGCGAGTATTTCGTCAGCCGGAAGTATGACGGGGGATTGCCATTATCTTTTATCAGGACGGGCAGACGGTTACGGTCAACCGCTCGGGACGTACCCGCCGCGGTATTCCCTGCATCGATGAGGCCGGAAAGTTAATCGCCGCCGCCGGGATAAAGCAAGGCATCTTCCCAGCAGAAATTTATGTGGAAGCGGACTATAAAACCCGTGTCAATGACCTTATAAGCGCCCTGGCACATGAAGAAAGGATCGGCACCCTGCGGCTGGCCGTATTCGATATACTGGAGGTGGACGGTCAACCATTCCGAAAAAGCTCTTACACCGAAACATGGGAAAAGATAAAGGATATTTTCGGGGGCGGCCATTTGTGTCATCCGGTTGATTTCCGGCTGGTGCGAAGCGGCGGAGAAATACTCGAACTGTGGCGGCAATGGGTGGACAGGGAGAACTCCGAGGGGTTAATCGTACATACCCGTACCCGGATGTCCTACAAGATAAAACCACGGCATTTTGTCGATGCCGTGGTAATTGCCTACGGAGAGGGTTCCGGTGTGGGAAAAGGTCAGGTGCGCAGAATGCTCTTTGCCTTTATGCCGGGGCCGGGACAATACCAGATCATGTCGCGTGTCGGCTCGGGACTAAATGAGAAACTTCGAAAAGAACTGTTCCGGTTCTTCCGGGGCAAGGAGGTTCCCAATCCGGTAACTGGTATCAATCCGAAATGGAACGATTTGGTTTTTGTCCGGCCCGAGCTTGTAATCGAGGTGGCCGTCGAGGAAGTCGTGACGGAACTTGCCTCCGGTGAGAAAACGAATTACCTGCTTTCATTTGACGGCAACAGTTACCAATTGGAGGGTATAGTGCCGGGCTACCGAACTTATACCCCCGTGTTTATCCGATTGCGGGAAGACAAGTCGGCCGATGAACACGATGCCGGGACCGGGCAGGTTGAACGTTACCTGAACGCTCAGCGCGAAGAACCGGAGCGGCCGAAAAAAAGCGAAGTCCTATTGAGGGATGTTTTCACGAAAGAGGATCGTAGTTTCTCAAAGCGAACCTTTATCATCTGGAAAACCGGTGATTTATTCGTATTACTTGATAGTTTCCGCTCCGGAGGTAAAACAACACGGGAACTCATAAGCTCGACCGACTTCTTCTCATTACTTCGCATGTATGAGAATTTGGTCGGAGATATTGTCAATTCGGGTTATTGCCGGGATTCCACACAATTAATTATGTCCGATACCTGTATGGAAATTATGAATATGGAGTTTGAACCGGATTTTTAATCTTTTCACATATTTTATTTACTCCGGCAACAGCTTGCACAGTACCGGGTCATTTTTAATCCTCTCCAATTCGTCTGCGACAATTTGCCGGGTTTCCTCTTTAATCCGGTCATAATTTGACTGTATCATCTAGTTAGGTCGCCTTTCAGAATAAAAAAAGCCCCGTATACGTGTGAAATACAGTGCTTTTCTTTGATTTTCAGTCGTTTAAAGTGATTCTGCTGGGCTCGAACCGCCAGGCGCAGCCCCAATATTAAAACGGGGGTTCTGGGTTCGACTTAGTTAGGTCGCCTTTCAGAATAAAAAAAGCACCGTATTCGTATGAAATACAGTGCTTTTCCTTGATTTTCAGTGCTTTAAAGTGATCCCGCTGGGGCTCGAACCGCCAGGCGCAGCCCCAATATTAAACCTGGGGTTCTGGGTTCGACATGATCGCCAGTTAGAGCAAAATAAAAAAGCACCGTATTCGTGTGAATACAGTGCTTTTCTTTGATTTTCAGTCGTTTAAAGTGATTCTGCTGGGCTCGAACCGCCAGGCGCAGCCCCAATATTAAAACGGGGGTTCTGGGTTCGACTTAGTTAGGTCGCCTTTCAGAATAAAAAAAGCACCGTATTCGTATGAAATACAGTGCTTTTCCTTGATTTTCAGTGCTTTAAAGTGATCCCGCTGGGGCTCGAACCCAGGACCCCAACATTAAAAG
>JAJBVJ010000258.1 GCA_020859875.1 Rikenellaceae bacterium | reverse complement strand
TCATCATTTATCTTTTTTTAATACTAAATTATAATAAAAGATTCATTTTATTCCGTTATGGTCGAATTGGATGAAAAGTATGGTGCGGACAACAGGGATAAAAAGGTTTAAGCGATTTAGTAACGGTTTGAGTGTAAGAATCATTCTCGGTTCATAATAAAAAACCGGTTTAACGAGTTATCTTTGCATATACTTTACACGAATTAATTTAAACCGACCCGATGATACACCGCAAGACCCTGTATGCCGCCGTATTTACCGTTGCGGCCCTGATCACATCCGGCCAGCCTGCCGGGGCCAAGATATTCGGTAAGAAGAAAAAGGCCAAAACGGAGGAGGCTGCCGTACCCGAAAAAAAGAAAACCAGGTACGAGGAATTTTTCAAGACGGAGCATGAAGTGGCCCCGGGGATGATTACGCTTCATCTAATGAAGGGTAAGCTCTATTTCGAAATGCCGGTAGAGATCATAGGCAGGGAGATGCTGCTGGGTTCGACCGTGACCGAGATCAGCGATAACCGCAATGCTACGGTTGGCTCCAAACCGACCGCACCACTGCATGTCACATTTACGGTAACCGACGACAAGGTACAGCTCAGGGAGATCTTTCACCAGTATGTTTCCCCGGACGAGAATATCCGTGAATCCTTGAAAAAGAGCACAATAGCTTCGATATTGAATACATCGAAGATCGAGTGCTGGAACAATGACAGCACGGCGGTGGTCTTCGAAATGACCGATTTCTTCGTTTCCGACAATAAGAAGCTGACCCCGTTCTCGCCCTATTCGAGTTTTGCCTCCTATAAACGTAGCGACAGCTTTAAAAAAGAGTCGTCGTACCTGTCCGGTATAAAATCATTCGGGGATAATATCTCGATAAAAAGCAGCCTTACCTATACGGTAAATATAACGAATCCGACATCGAACCGTACGGTGGTTAAAGACCAGCCTTTTACGGTCGAGATGACCCGCTCGCTGATGCTGTTGCCCCGGGAGCCCGTCCGGGCGCGCGCGGCGGACTACCGTATCGGGGTTTTCTGGTCGGAACTCTCCCAGCTCGGCAGCCAGTCGCGGGCTACCGCCCCGGTCTACTATGCCCATAAATGGAACATTCAGCCGAAGGATACGGCCGCCTACGAGCGCGGGGAAAAGGTGGAACCCCGGGAGCAGATAGTTTTTTACGTAGACGACACCTTCCCCGAGTGGTGGAAGCCCTATATCCGGGAAGGGATCGAGCAGTGGAACGAGTTGTTCGAAGAGATCGGATTTGTGAACGTAATCCGGGCGGTCGATTTTCCGGGGGATGATCCTCAGTTCGACCCGGATAATATCAAGTATTCATGTGTGAGATATGTCCCGATCAATATCCAGAATGCAATGGGGCCATCGTGGGTCGATCCCCGAAGCGGTCAGATCCTAAATGCGTCCGTGTATGTCTACCACGACGTTATGAAACTTATCTCCGGCTGGCTTTTCGTGCAGACCTCGCCGGCAGACCGCCAGGTGAGGACACTCGATATCCCGCGCGAAATTCTGGGGGATGCTCTCAGGTATGTGGTAGCCCACGAAATTGGCCATTGCCTCGGATTTATGCACAATATGAGCGCCTCGTCGGTAATCCCGGTCGAAGAGCTGCGCTCACCCGAGCACACGGCCCGAACGGGTACCACCACCTCCATAATGGATTATGCCCGTTTCAATTACGTCGCCCAGCCTGGCGATAAGGAGCGCGGGGTAAAGTTGACGCCCCCCCGCTTCGGAGAGTATGACCGGTGGCTCGTGAAATGGACTTACACACCCGTTACCGAGGCTTCTTCATTCGAAGAGGAAGCTGCCGTTACAGCGGGTTGGATAACCGAAGCGATTAAAGACCCGGTATACCGCTACGGCAAACAGCAGATGGGAACTACGCTCGACCCCCGGTCACAGACCGAAGACCTGGGAGACAATGCGGTCGAGGCTACCCGCTACGGAATTGCAAATCTTAAATATATCATCGAAAATTACGACGGGTGGATCACCGAAGGGGACGAGGATTCCGAATTCCGCCGGGAGGTGCTGAACAATGTAGTGAGCCAGATGACCCGGTACATAGGACATGTATACGCCAATGTGGGCGGACTTTTTATAAACCAGGTAAAAAGTTCCGACGATATTCCCCATATCGAGGATATTCCGCGAGAGCAGCAGGTGGCGGCTCTCGAATACCTATTCGAGATATACGGCGACCTTGACTGGCTGGACAACCGGGAATTCCTTTCGAAAATGCCGCTGCTCGGATCCCCGGCCGAGCGGGTGCGCCAGACGCTTGCCGCGCGGATTCTCAATACCCAGTTCAAGGTCGCGCTCTACAACGGAGTGACGGACGGGGGCCTCGATTTCGGTGAGTGTGCCGATATGGTTTATGATTTCGTCTGGGCTCCTACTCTAAAGGGGACCAGACCCGATGCATCGCAGATGTACCTTCAGAAGAAATATGTAGAGGGTATGATGGAAACGGGCAAGCTGCGCTCGCCGGTCGCCCAGCGCTCGCTGGTTGGTTTTGCCGACGAGGCGCACGATTGTCCATGCGACTGCTGGCACCACCGGGATGCCTTCGATTTCGAATACGAGGAGGTGTCGGGTTTCGAATTTTCACCGCGGAGCGTCTTCGTATCCAGCAAAGCTACGGAAGCCGACTGTTTCGCCTACCTTAAAAAGGTGGAAAGATTGCTCAAATCGAGGGTCGCCTCCGCACCTGCGGAGGCGAGGGCTCATTACGAGCACCTGCTGATGATCCTCGATTATGCCCTGAAAAAGTAAGGTAAGGGAAATGAAAACTACGGCGGCGGGTATTTTGTCGGTATTGTTTCTCACGGGATTTTTCCCGGACGAGGCGTCCGCCGTATGGCCGTTCAAGAATAAAAAAAAGGGGGAGACAATTGTAGAGAGCCCCGTAACGGAGGCCGTAGTCTCGATGTACGACAAGGTGATTCTCAATGCCAAAGACCGCACTACCGTCTACGACCGAGCTTTCAAATTGCATAAGACGGGGGATAAACTCTATCTCGAGGTGGCGGAAGACAATTTCGGGAAAGACCTCTTGCTTTCATCCTGTATCAACCGGACGGGCGATTTGTCGATGGCCGAACCGGGTACCCAGGCAATGACCCCCGAGCGCTACTATTTCGAGAAGAACGATTCGGTCGTTTTCCTCAAAAAACCAGCATACGACATACGAATTGCCGACGGGGAGGAGAATATTGCCCGTGCGATGGAAATGTCCCGCGCCGGTGCCACCGTAATGACATTCCCGATAGAGTGCGTAAATTTCGATACCACCGCGGTGGTGTTCGAGGCCACCAAACTGCTCTATGTCTCAAACCGCAGTCTGGTGGATATGACCGGTAAACAGCTTTCCGGCGACTTCAGGGTCACATCGTCACGCCCCGATACCAAACATGCGCACATTACAGGGATCGAGGCATTCCCGAGCGGGGTAGCCGTCAGCAGTGAAACAGGCCTTGCACTCGAAGCCACGGGAATGATGGGTTTTATGATCCTCGAGCTGGAGGCCACCGTAGAGATCACAGCCTACCTTACGCTGCTCTCCGAAGAAAGGATGGCTCCGCGGGAGGCCGACAGCCGGATCGGCACCGATTATATCGCATACACACAATTTTCCTCCGGTGGAACCAGAGAGGGATATTTTGCCAAACGACTTCGGCTCGAGGCCTACGGAGAACCCGACGAGAATACCGGTCTTTACCTTCCACATAAAAAGATCCGGATCTATGTAGATACCACATTCACGGCGTCGTGGTACGAAGCCATTTGTGAGGGGATCCTTTCCTGGAACCGCGCCTTCGAGGAGGCCGGCTTCCGGGATGTTTTCCAGATCGAGCCTTACCCTTCCGGGGAGGGTTTCAATGCCGACGACCCAACGGTAAATACTGTAAGGTTCGGGGTCGGAACGGGTACTTCCCTCACACACCGGAAGCTGACCGACCCCCGTACGGGAGAGATCATCGCATTCTCCATATCTGTTCCGCGGGACTATGTACAGGGCCTAAGGCGAAACGCGGTATACCAGATCAGCCGCACAGATCCGCGGTACCGGGAGTATTTCCTGCCGGAGGATGCCGTACTGGAAGGACTCAGAGCCGATTTTATCCGCCAGGCGGGATTTTGTTTCGGGCTGGCCCCGAATTATGCGGGAAGCTACGCCTATTCTCCCGAACAGATACGGGACCCCGAATTTACCCGGGAGCATGGATTTACGGCCTCGGTACTCGACGGGGTTATGTTCAATTACATTGCCCGTCCGGGCGACCGGGAGAGGGGAGTGGCCACGGTGATCGCCGCCCCGGGTATTTACGACCGCTTTGCCGTAAAATGGCTCTACTCTCCGCTGGGTGCGCAGGAGAAAGAGACGCTCGATCTCTGGTTGAGGGAGAAGGAGGGACAGGCCGAGTACCTTTATGTAAGGCCCCAGAGCCTGCGGGCACCCTACGATCCGCGGGCCTTCTCGAAAGATCTTTCGTGCGACATATTCGCCGCGACAGACAACCTGATGGAGACGGTAAAATTCGTATTTGCCAACGGCCACGAGTGGATCGGCCATGAGGATATCCCTGCGGATTACAAGACCCTATTCCCGGATTATGCGATCCTCAAGTTCGACGATATTATCCTTTCGCTGTGCAATTACGTCGGTGGAATATATATAAATGAAACGGTCGAAAGTTCGGGTATACCGCACTACCGGCCGGTAGAGAAAGAGTTACAGAAGAAGGCGCTACTTAAAATTCTGTCGCTTTTCGACGATCTTTCGTGGGCGGACTCGAATCCCCGGTTGATGAATATGGTCGGGATGGACAAGCGGGTTTCGAACTATATCCGCAATAATTTGCCCGTTCGCTATCTGATGCTTCGGATCATGGGACGCAACGGGGCCATAGGGCTTTCGGTGGCCAAATCGGACGATCCCTACACCCAGCGGGAAGCGCTGGAGGGTATTGCCGCATATATTTTCCAGGATGTGGGTAAAGGACGGCAGATAGACGACGGACGGTTTGCGATGGTAAAGAGCTACATAGACCAACTGATCTACTACACGCCCCTTTTGAACGGTAATTACCAGAAGAATACCGCTTCCCGCCGGTCTGTCTACCCGCAAATAACAGGGTGCGTGAATGTCGAAAGCGGCGAGGACTATATATACGGTGCAATGGGAACTATTGCCTCGTTCGACTATAATATCCCGCAGGATAACAGCGCTTTATATCTCGAAAAGCTGAAAGAGGCCCGGGCTTATCTGGTAAGGGGGAAGCAGTTTTGCCGCACCATTTATGCCCGCGACAAATACGACTATTATATTACGGTGATCGATATGGCGCTGAAAAGCCCCGAATAATAGTCGAATTTTAACGGTAAACGACAAGGGCGGAATTTTTCCGCCCTTGTCGTTTGTGATATTGGATACTCCCGGAATATTAGAAAGGCCTCCAACCGAAATCGATATGAAGGATATACTTATCGGGGGAAACCGACGGACACCGGATATGTATCTGCTCATAGAATCCGCCCCAGCGGGATACTCCGACATAACAATAGCCGTCCTGGTCGAAAGTGTGGGTTTCATGGCGCCAGACACTAAAGAAGGTCATATCGACTTCCTGGCCAGCAAATTCCGGAATTATCACGGCAAAACCGCCGGTGGACACCGTGCTTTGAAGGTCTGTGATCGTCCAGTAATTCGTCTCTTCAAACTCGGTTCCGGGGTCGAGGGTAATCGATTTGAAATAGTATTCCCCGCCGCGCACAATGGCATAAGCCCCGTTGGAGCCGCAGGGAGAGGTAAAGTCGTAAACGTCGCAGTCCTCCTGGGAAACGAAGGTAAAAGCGGAAACTTCATTGTCGGTGTCGACAAATTCGCCGGTTTTGGAACAGCCCGCTAATAGAAAAGAGAGGGCAACTGAAAAAAGGAGCAGTTTTTTCATCGCATTTAAATTTTAGAGGTTAGAAAAATAAGATTCGGTAATATAGCCATATAAGTTCGGGGTTTGTCCTTTACCTGTCCACATAGCCTCTTCCGGGCAGAAATAAGACTTTATTTACTACGGAATATTCACAGGGGCCCGGACGGCTCCCCGTATCGCATCCACCGGAAAGCAATGGCGGAAGATCGTATATGCCAGCCCTTTTAACATGCCGGAAGGAGCGGAATGTTATACGTTTTATGCGGAATATGGTACCATAATTGTTTCCTGGTATTATGTCTTAACAGAAATACGACACCTGTCCGCCACCTGTAAAGGCATTTTTGAAGATTGAGATTGTGAAAAGAAATAAACCAGAGTGTATGGAAAAAATTAACGCCTGCCGGCTTCCGGGGTTCTCCCCCATTGTATAGCCGAATAATCGAATATCGACGGACTCTCGGGCACTTCCCGCCCCCTTTCCCGGCCTTACGGCCGAGGGAATATCCACTCCATTGAATAATCATAGGAAATCCAATTATATGAAAGATCGTATAAAAATAATCCTTACAATTTTTGCGGCCGCAGCCGCAGTCTCCTGCGTTAAACAGACGCCGGATTTGAGCGATTGCGAAACGGGCATCCGGTTGCTTTTCGACTGGATTACCCCCGCCCAGCCGCGCGAGGGAACTTCCGCTTTGAATGTGGACATCACCGGCGATAACGGGGATATGTCCATAACCTCTCCCATCCCGGGCCGCGAACTCGATATTTTGCCCGGGCTGTACCGTTTCACGGCATGGGAAACAGCAACGAACGTAACGATAGACGGTACGGTTCTCACACTATCGTCCGCCGACGGTACGGCTTCCCAGCCCCAACCCTTTACAGCCGGTACTACGACCGACACAGTGGAAAACACCGACGATTACCAGCAGATACATGTTCCGATGTACCAGCAGACGCGCGACCTGGTGATCCGCCTGCAATTCATTGGGGACGGTATCTCACTTATACGGACGGCCTCGGGGACGGTCAGCGGCATAGCGCTCTCCCGTGAAGTCGTTTTCGGATTCCCGCCGGTGGACGGACGCATACGTCCGCAGAGCATTACAGACGGTTCGATCGGTTACACCTTTACGGAGGGTACCGACGGATGGTTTACGGGAAGCGATACGCTTTTGGGGATCGACGGCGACAGCGACCAGATATTCGAAGTAACCGTTGGATTCGACGACGATATTTCCACCACCGAATCGGTCGACATAACATCGGAAATGAACGGTTTTCATACGGTGGACGTAGATGAGCCGTGGGTGATCAGCATCACCCTTTCCATAGGGGCCTCTTTTGAAATGTCGATAGTGGACTGGTATTCCGGTGCCGAATCGTGGCTTACAGCCGACTAATAAACAGACAACATATATAAAATAATAGATATGAAATATCGATTTACCAAACAGGTTCTTGCGGCAATCTCCGCTCTGGCGGTATTTGCCTGTACGAAGACCGATGCGGACGGCCCTCTGGGGGGCGGTTCGGACGGCGACCTCGTTCCGGCCGTGATCACAGCCGGAATAGGCAGCGGGACTACCCGTGCCCACGATGCCGAGTGGGACGATAACGATGCCATCGGTCTGGCCATGCTTATGAACGGCGAGCTGATAAACGATGCCTATAATTACCATTATGTCTCTTCGCAGCAGAGGGGTGTTTTCGAGCCTAATTCGGCAGATATGACGGTCTATTTCCCTGCCGACGGGAGCGGGGTCAATTTCAGGGGCTACTATCCCTATTACAGTGCACTGGACGAGACCATGACCGTGCCGATCGATGTAGCGGATCAGACGACCCTGCCCGACATCGACTTTATGTCGGCCGAACTCACCCCCGAATATTCGAAACGGGATCCGGTGGTGCGCCTTAGTTTCTACCACAGGCTCACCAAACTCGTATTCAAATTATCGGGCGAAAACCAGGAGGCTTTCGGATCGCTCGAAGATTGTACCCTTACGATCGACGGTATGAAAACTACCGGTACATTTGCCTTGCTGGACGAGGAGCTCACGGTGGCCATCGGCAGCGACGCCCAACTGCCCTTCCCCATTCGAGGCGGAGCCGAAGAGAGGTACGGTAGCGTGCGACCGAGTG
>JAJBVJ010000029.1 GCA_020859875.1 Rikenellaceae bacterium | reverse complement strand
AAGGACATACCGTTCACCTCTATCCCGGAAACCTCGGGGATGAAAACTTCTGCCGGGAGCTCGTCGCCGCGGCGGTCGAAAAACTCGGCGGGCTCGACTTGATGGCTCTCGTGGCGGGCCGCCAGCATGCGGTGGAGCACCTCGAAGACCTCTCCACCGAGCAGCTGCGCGAAACGTTCGAAGTGAACGTGTTTTCGCTCTACTGGATAATGAAGGAGGCCCTCAAACACCTTCCCGAAGGCTCGAGCGTCATAACCACCACCTCCATTCAGGACTACCAGCCGAGCCCGACACTGGTCGACTATGCCGCCACCAAGAGTGCCATTACGGCCTTCACCCGGGCCCTTGCCAAGCAGGTGGCCAGGAGGGGTATTCGGGTCAATTCAGTCGCCCCGGGGCCTATATGGACGCCCCTTCAGGTGAGCGGCGGACAGCTCCAGAGCCACCTTCCCGAGTTCGGCCACGACACCCCGATGGGCCGGGCCGGCGAGCCGGCCGAACTTGCCGGGGTCTACGTCTTTCTTGCCTCGAACGAGTCGAGCTACGTCACGGCGGAGGTTTACGGCGTCACGGGCGGCAACCACACCGAATGACAGATACAATATTATATGGAAGAAGTTAAGAAAAAATTGAAACGAACCACGGTCGGAGATTACAACGGGCGCCAGTATAACGGCAACCGTCCCGACAACGGCGGACGATATTACCAAAGCGATTATGTCAACTGGGTAAAGGAGCGCCCCGAACTCCAGAACGAAAGGAGCCATCCGGGAACCGACCTGAAAAACTCCCATAAGAACCACCCCGAGAAGAAATAGTCCCGAGAAGAAATCGGTAAATAGGGGATGGCCCGGATATTATATCCGGGCCATCCCCTATTTACTACAAATTCCGTAGCGTATAATCGATCATTTTCCGCATAACGTGGTGCCGCCCGGTCGGTGCCATGCCGTGGTTGTCGTCCGGGTAGACCATCATATCGAAATCCTTTCCGGCTTCGACAAGGGCCCGGGTCATTGCCATGGCGTTCTGAAAATGGACGTTGTCGTCCGCCGTACCGTGGACCAGGAGCAGTTTCCCTTTCAGCTCCCCGGCGAAGTTCACGGGTGAATTGTTGTCGTAGCCCCACTCGTTGTCCCCGGGAAGCCCGTTGTATATCTCGGTGTAGATAGTATCGTAATACCGCCATGAGGTTACGGGGGCCACCGCGATGGCCATTTTGAAAACGTCCGCTCCCTTGAGGATGCAGTTCAGGGCCATAAAACCCCCATAGCTCCAGCCGTAAATTCCTATGCGCGACATATCCACGAAGGGCTGGGTCGCCAGGTACTTCGCCGCGGCGATCTGGTCTTCGGTCTCGGGCCCCCCGAGGTTGCCGTAAGTTACCTTGCGGAAATCGGCCCCGCGTCCGCCGGTTCCCCGCCCGTCCACGCAGACCACTATGTAGCCCTCCTGCACCAGCACGTCCAGCCAGCCCATCGACCAGCGGTCGAGTACCTGCTGTGACCCGGGCCCGCTGTACTGGTACATCATCACGGGATATTTTTTCGAGATGTCGAAATCGACGGGTTTTACCATCCAGCAGTTGAGCTGGGCCCCTTTCCCGTTACCGATGCGGAAAAATTCTCTGGCGGGTACTTTGCGGTTGGCAATGGTTTGGCGCAATTCGGCGTTGTCTTCGAGGGTGCGGATCACTTTGCCCGAAGAGTCGTGCACCCTCACTGTGAGAGGTGTCGACGCACTGGAAAAGCGGCTGATGAAGTATTTGAATCCGGGTGCGGGAGAGATCGAGTAAAACCCGTTTTCTTCCGTGAGTTTGGTTTTACCCTTCCCGTTGAGGCGGACGCTGTACAGGTTGTTGCGGATGGCCGAGCCTTCGTTGGAGAGGTAGTATGCGCGGTCGCCCGTGACCTCCACGAGCCGGGTTACTTCCCAGTTTCCGCGGGTGAGGGTGTCGATCACCCCTTTTTCCGCGCTGTGCAGGTAGAGATGGCTGTAACCGCTGCGCTCGGACTTCACCACAAAGCGGTCTCCCTTTCCTGTGAAGGTCACCGTCTGCCCGTCGGGACGCTCGATATACCTGCGGTCGCGCTCCTGGTATATAACCCTGGGATTCCACGCCCCGTCGCAAAGCAGAAGCTCGAAATGGTTTTGCAGGCGGTTGACCCGGTAGAAGAACAGATGCCCGTCGGGAGTCCATCCGATCCGTGGAATGTACTGGTCGGTTTCGGGGCCGGTATCTACGGTGTGGGCCGTACGGCTACCCTCGAGGCTTGCCACATGCAGGCTCACGATACTATTGGGTTCGCCGGCCTTGGGATATTTGAATGTCAGGGGTTCGGGATAGAGCGCCCCGGTGTAGCGTTGGAGAGAAATTTCGGGCACCCGACTCTCGTCGAACCGCAGCCAGGCTACATATCTGCCGTCCGGAGAGATTTCGAACGCACGGGTAAAGGAGTACTCCTCTTCGTACACCCAGTCGGTATGGCCGTTAATGATACGGCCCGGCTCGCCGTCCGTGGTAAGGGGCTGCGGCGCCCCACCGCGGCGCAGCAGGTAAAGGTCGTTGTCCCGGAAATAGACTATGCCGTCCCCGCCCGGTATGAACTGCGGCTCCCGGATCCCTTCGAGGGTGTAGCGGTCCCCCGCGGCAAGGTCTACCACGGTATAGTCGGCCCCGAAGGAATGGCGGTACACCGGCCGGACATTCGTCCACACCATTACCTGTTTTTCGTCCGGGCTGAAAAAGTAATCCCCGATCCCGTCCGGGAAGTCGTCGGGTTCCAGGATCACCGATACGGGTTCGCCCGTCTTGTAGGAATATTTCACGATCCGGCCCTCATCGAGCACGGTATAGTGCAGTCCGTCGGCCGTCGGGCGGATTCCCCTTACATCCTTCTGATCGAACCGGCCGCTTTCGATGTCGCTGTAATCGAACATATGCTGGCCGGAAGCGCTCCATGCCAGAAGGAAACAAAGGAGGGAAAGGATCCCTGTTGTGATAGTTTTCATTTGTAAAATTATTCTTCTACGGCTTTCAGGCTCATGTCAAGGCTTTTGATCTGGTGGGTGAGAGCCCCCACCGAAATAAAATCTACCCCACACTCGGCATAGTCGCGCAGGGTGTCGAAGGTGATCCCGCCGGAGGACTCGACCTGGGCACGCCCGGCGATCTTTTCCACCGCCTTCTTTGTGGTCTCGATGTCGAAATTATCCAGCATGATGCGGTCGACCCCGCCTACGGCCAGCACCCGGTCTATATCTTCCAACGAACGGACTTCCACCTCTATTGCCAGGGACTTCCCTTTTTCGGCAAGGTATCTTTTCACCCCCTCGACCGCCGGGACTATCCCCCCCGCGAAGTCGATATGGTTGTCCTTCAAAAGGATCATGTCGAACAGGCCCATGCGGTGGTTCCCGCCGCCCCCCAGTTTTACGGCCGTCTTTTCCAGTACGCGCATCCCGGGAGTTGTCTTTCGGGTGTCGATCACCTGTGTTTCGAGCCCGTCGAGCCTCTCCACGTAGTATGAGGTCTGGGTGGCCACGCCGCTCATTCGCTGCATGATATTCAGCACGATGCGCTCGGCCTGCAGGAGGGTGATCGTCCGCCCCGAAACATAAAAGGCTACATCTCCCGGTTTTACCCGTGTGCCGTCGTCGATCAGCTTTTCGAACGAAATTTCGGGGTCGAGCCTGCGGAAAACCATTTCGGCCACTTCGACCCCGGCTATTATACCTTCCTGTTTGACAAGGAGTTTCATTTTGCCCCGGGCATCGCGGGGGATCGAGGCCAGCGAGGTGTGGTCGCCGTCGCCGATGTCTTCCCGGATGGCAAGTTCGATCAGCTCTTCGACATATGGAATATAGTCCGGTTTCATATTATTTAGCTTTATAATATTGTGAAATTTTATTAACTTGCATCCAAAATTTAACAAAACGTTTATTTGCCGTTTTTGTTATAGTGTGCCGGGGTTGGTTAAAGGGTTGTTTGTCTGTGGTTTAATAATAAATCGGTGCAAAACGGCATCGTAAAAAACCAAAGTTCACAAACCTGCGGATTGGCCGGTGAGGGTAAATTGCATTAATATTCGCAAATATAAGAAAAAATGAAGCCACTTCGGAGCAGTACGACGCTCGAGGGACGCAGGATGGCAGGGGCCCGCAGCCTCTGGCGTGCCAACGGTATGAAGGAGGAGCAGATGGGCCGGCCGGTGATTGCCGTGGTCAACTCCTTCACACAGTTCGTCCCCGGCCATGTGCACCTTCACGATATAGGACAAAAGGTTAAAGGGTGGATAGAAGAACAGGGATGCTTCGCCGCCGAATTCGATACCATTGCCATCGACGACGGCATCGCCATGGGACATGACGGGATGCTCTACTCGCTCCCCTCACGCGAGATCATCGCCGACAGCATAGAATATATGTGCAACGCCCACAAGGCGGATGCCATGGTCTGTATCTCCAACTGCGACAAAGTCACCCCGGGAATGCTCATGGCCGCCATGCGGCTCGATATCCCGGCTGTGTTCGTTTCCGGCGGCCCGATGGAGGCCGGCCGTATAGAGGGCAGGGATCACGACCTGATAGACGTGATGGTAAAGGGGGCGGACGACGATTTTCCGGAAGCCGACCTGCTGGCCCTCGAACGAGGTGCGTGCCCCACATGCGGAAGCTGCTCGGGGATGTTTACCGCCAATTCGATGAACTGCCTCACCGAGGCGTTGGGCCTGGCCCTTCCCGGCAACGGGACGCTCGTGGCAACACACGCCGAGCGTGAAAACCTTTTCCGCAAGGCCGCCCGGGTAATCGTCCAGGCCGCAAACAGATATTATTTCGAAGACGACGATTCGGTGCTTCCGCGCTCGATAGCGACCCGCCAGGCTTTCCTGAATGCCATGTCTCTCGACATTGCGATGGGCGGCTCGTCCAACACGGTGCTCCACCTGCTTGCCGTAGCCTACGAGGCCGGGGTGGATTTTACCATGGCCGATATCGATGCCCTCTCGCGAAAAGTACCGGTTCTGTGCAAGGTTGCGCCCAATTCCCAATACCACATCCAGGATGTCAACCGTGCCGGGGGAATACTCTCGATATTGGGAGAGCTCAGGCGAGGGGGCCTTATCGACGACTCCGTCCCGCGGATAGATTATTCCGACCTCGCACGGGCGATTGACGAGAACGACATAACCGGCGGCAAGGTCACCCTGGAGGCGGCACGCCGTTCGCTTGCGGCGCCCGCCGGTAAATTCAACCTGAAACTCGCTTCGCAAAACCACTACTACGATACCCACGACATCGACCGGGAAGGGGGCTGCATCCGCGAGGTCGACCATCCCTGGCTTCGCGACGGGGGGCTTGCGGTGCTCTTCGGGAACATAGCCCGCAAAGGATGCATAGTAAAGACCGCCGGGGTCGACGAGTCGATACTCCGCTTCGAGGGCACGGCCCGGGTTTTCGAATCCCAGGAGCAGGCGTGCGCCGGTATACTTTCCGGGCGGGTAAACGCCGGGGATGTGGTGGTTATACGGTACGAGGGCCCCAAAGGAGGTCCGGGAATGCAGGAGATGCTCTATCCGACCTCCTACCTGAAAAGCGTGAAACTGGACCGGGCTTGCGCCCTCATTACCGACGGGCGCTTCTCGGGGGGTACTTCGGGCCTTTCGATAGGACACGTTTCGCCCGAGGCGGCCTCCGGTGGGGAGATAGCTCTGCTCGAGGACGGGGACAAGATATGCATCGACATACCGAACCGTAAGATAGATGCCTTGATTTCACCGGAAGAGATGGAGCGCCGGCGAAGTGCCAAAACCGCCTTCGTGCCGCAAAACAGGGACAGGGTCGTCAGCCGTGCGCTGAAGGCATATGCCTCTCTGGTGGCTTCGGCCGACCTGGGCGGGGTGAGGGTGATAGAGGAGATACGGTAAGCAAGCGGAAAGTATCTGCCCACCGCCGGCCGAAAATCGTAAGATATATTTTTTTATGCCGAAAAAACAAAAAGTTAAAGGTGCCGATGCACTGCTGCTTTCGCTGGTGGCCGAGGGTACGGACGTTATGTTCGGATACCCCGGTGGGCAAGTCATACCCATATACGACCACCTTTACGACTACCGCGACCGCATCACCCACATCCTCACTCGCCACGAACAGGGAGCGGTACACGCCGCTCAGGGCTACGCCCGTGCAACGGGCAAGGCCGGCGTATGCATAGCCACCTCGGGGCCGGGTGCGACCAACCTGGTGACGGGTATCGCCGATGCGATGCTCGATTCCACCCCGCTGGTTTGTATCACGGGGCAAGTGCCGGCTACGATGCTCGGTACCGACGCCTTCCAGGAGGCCGATATAATAAGTATGACCATGCCGGTCACCAAATGGAATTTCCAGGTCACTGCCGCATCGGAGATCGCCCCGGCCATCGCCCGGGCCTTCTATATAGCAAGGTCGGGAAGACCTGGGCCGGTGCTGATCGACATCACCAAAAACGCCCAGGTCGAAGAGGTGGATTTCGCCTATAAGCCCTGTACGGGCCTCAGGAGCTATAACCCCAAACCGGCGTTGGACGGCTCGCGCACAGCCGAGATAGTGGAGATGATAAACCGGGCCGAGCGTCCGCTCATTCTTGCCGGACAGGGTGTAACGCTGGCCGGTGCGGAGACCTCGCTTGCCGAGTTCGCCGCGATCGGGAATATACCCATAGCGACCACCATAATGGGAATATCCTCGGTTGCCAGCGACAATCCGCTCTTTATCGGGAATATAGGCATGCACGGCCATATTCCGGCCAATAAGCTGACCCAGAAAAGCGACCTGCTGATAGCGGTCGGGATGCGTTTCAGCGACCGGGTGACGGGCGCCGTAAAGAAATACGCCCCCAATGCGAAGATCGTCCATATAGATATAGACCAGGCCGAACTCGGCAAAAATCTCCGCTGCGACGTAGCCCTGAATGCCGATGCGAGGGATGCCCTCGAGGCGATGAAGGTGGGCCTCAAATACAGGGAGCGGGCCGGGTGGCTCGAATCGGCGGCTAAGTACCGCGAAAAGGAGCAGCAGCGTGTCGTGGCCAAAACCGTCGACCCCAAGGGGCGGAGCATCTCTATGGCGCAGGCCGTGGGCATACTGGCCGAAAAGGTTGGAAGCGGTGCGGTGATCGTAACCGACGTGGGCCAGAACCAGATGTTCAGCGCCCGCTATTCGCGGTTCGACCGACACCGCAGTTTCATTACCTCGGGAGGTCTGGGTACCATGGGCTTCGGGCTTCCGGCCGCGATCGGTGCCAAGATGGGCGTACCCCAAAAGGAGGTTGTGGCCGTGCTGGGCGACGGCGGATTCCAGATGACCATGCAGGAGCTTGGCACCATAATGCAGAATAAGATAGGGGTGAAGGTGGTGATCCTCAATAACTCTTTCCTGGGAATGGTGCGCCAGTGGCAGCAGTTGTTCTACGACCGCCGCTACTCATTCACCGAACTGGAAAACCCCGATTTTACTATGATCGCCCGGGCCTACGGCATCCCGTCCCGAAGCGTCTCGGCCCCGGGTGAGCTGGAGGGGGCCATAGCGGACATGCTCGAGATCGAAGGGGCCTACCTGCTCGAGGTGGTTGTGAGGCCCGAAGAGAACGTCTTTCCGATGGTGCCGCCCGCCGCCGCACTCGACGACTCTATCTATAACGAATAAAGGGGAAGTTATGAACAGGGAATATATTGTTATAGCCTTCACCGAGAACCAGATAGGGGTTCTGAATAGAATTACGGTCTGCTATCTACGGCGCAAGATCAATATCGAGAGCCTGAAAGTGAGCGAATCTTCCATAAAGGGTATAAGCATGTTCGTAATCTCGGCCTTCACCACCGCAGAGATAATAGACAAGGTGGCCAAGCAGATACGCAACATTATCGACGTGATCGACGTCTCGTACTACACCCCCGACGAACTGATAACCCAGGAGATCGCCCTCTATAAAATTTCCTCGAAATATATGGGCGGTAACGGACGCATCGACGCGTTTTCGCGCAGCATGATGGCCCGTATGATAGAGTTCAACGGTACATATGTGGGGATGGAGAAGACAGGAACCCGCCAAGAGAACAACCAGCTGAAGGAAAAAATCGAGGTCGAAAAGATG
>JAJBVJ010000153.1 GCA_020859875.1 Rikenellaceae bacterium | reverse complement strand
CTGTCATTATCCTCTGCCTTCATACGAAATTTAACAAAATAAAAACTTATTTCAAAATCCCGAAGCCACTTTTTACGGTGCATATTGCGCAATACCGCATAATTATTTATATTTGCATCCGCAACGGGGGATTAGCTCAGTTGGCTAGAGCGCTTGCATGGCATGCAAGAGGTCATCGGTTCGACCCCGATATTCTCCACAAAAAGAGGTGCTTAACGTTAAGTGCCTCTTTTTTATTTCCCCGATGTATCCATCCACGGTTTCGTTACTTATTAGTATCTTTAATCCGTGGCAGAAACAAATAATAAGCAGTATCTTTTCGGCAAGACGCTCGGTCAGTTACAGGAAATAACCTCCCGGCTCGGTATGCCCCGTTTTACGGCGGGACAGATCGCCTCATGGCTATACGGTAAAAGGGTCTCTTCGCTGGCCCAGATGACGAACATCTCGGCCGCCAACCGCCGGCTCCTGGCTGAAAATTACGACCTGGGCCTACGGCCGCCGCTTACAGTTTCCGAATCGGCGGACGGAACAAAAAAGTACCTCTTTCCTACCCGTGGGGGAGGGCTCATCGAGTCGGCATACATCCCCGACAGGGAGCGGGCCACGCTGTGTGTCTCTTCGCAGGCGGGGTGCCGTATGGGCTGCGAATTTTGCATGACCGGCAGGCAGGGACTTACCCACAATCTGAGCGCGGGGGAAATTCTAAACCAGGTAGTTTCAATACCGGAGAGCGGGAAACTTACCAACCTCGTATATATGGGTATGGGAGAGCCGCTGGACAACCTCGACCGGGTGCTGGCATCACTTGAAATTATCACCTCCGGGTGGGGATTCGCCTGGAGCCCGACCAGAGTGACGGTATCGACGGCCGGACTCCTGGCTCCGCTCAAAAGATTTGTCGAGGAGTCGAAGGTAAACCTTGCCGTAAGCCTCCATAGCCCGTTCCACGATGAGCGCCTGAGGTTGATGCCGATCGAAAAGGCAGCCCCGGCAGCGGAAATAGTGGTTCTGCTGAAAAATTACGACTGGAAGGGTCAGCGCCGCCTCAGTTTCGAATATATCCTTTTCGAGGGTGTGAACGACTCACCGCGTCATGTGCGGGAACTGGCACGGCTGGTGGACGGCCTCAAATGCCGTATCAACCTTATCCGTTTCCATAAAGTCCCGGGGTCACCCTGGCACAGTCCCCCCGAGGCCACGATCTCGGCATTCCGCGATGCGCTTTCCGACAAAGGAATCGTAACCACCGTCCGCGCCTCCCGCGGAGAGGATATCCGGGCCGCCTGCGGCCTGCTTTCCACGGCGGAGCAAATAGGGAGTGATATTACCCGAGGGTAGAGACTTTCCCGCCGATTCCGTAGACATACCCGCCCGTCCCGGAATGCCTTCGGCCGCATTACTTCGTCCGGGCCTGATTGTCGCGGGCCGCTAACTATTTGAGGAATATCATCATGGGACATATACAGCTTCGGTTCCATCGAGAGTCGCCAAAAAAAAGATTTTAGGTCGGCCCTAGGGCCCGAAGACCCTAAACCGGAATAGGCTGCCGGAAAGTGGTGGTTCCGGGGTGTCGCGGTCCAAAGAGTCCTATTTAGGCCGGGCTCCGGCCGGCTCAAGCCTTCGGCGTATCGACAAATGAGAAGAAGTACCCTTTATCCGATTAGCCGACCTTTGGAGCAAAAACTGCAAGTATGCAATATGTGCCGCCGGATAATTAACTTTGCACCGGATCAGGCAGCATAAATAGATAATTATGAATGAAAATATAATGGATAACGAATCGAGAGATTCCGCAAAGGCGATCCTTGCGGCGGTGATACGGGACCGTCAGGACGAAAGGCAGGCCGAAGAGTACCTCGACGAACTGGAATTCCTGGCCACAACGGCCGGGATCGAGACAGAGAAGCGCTTTACCCAGAAGCTCTCCACACCCAACTCCCGCCTCTATATGGGGCCGGGCAAACTGGAGGAGATCGGGCGCTACGCTGCCGAAAACGGCATCGGGACAGTGATATTCGACGACGAGCTATCCCCCTCCCAGACCCGCAACATAGAGAAAGTGCTCGGATGCCGCATCCTCGACCGTACGAGCCTCATACTCGATATATTCGTCCAGAGGGCCCGGACGGCTTATGCCATGACCCAGGTGCAGTTGGCTCAGTACGAATATATGCTCCCGCGGCTGACGGGGCTCTGGACTCACCTCGAGCGCCAGCGGGGCGGCACCGGAACCCGCGGAGGTGCCGGGGAACGTGAGATCGAGACCGACCGGCGCGTTATCCGCAGCCGCATCAGCAAACTCAAGGAAGACCTCAAAAAGATCGACCGGCAGATGGCCGTACAGCGGGGCAACCGCGGCAATATGGTCAGGGTATCGCTGGTGGGCTATACCAATGTTGGGAAATCCACGATAATGAACCTTATCAGCAAGAGCGACGTATTTGCCGAGAACAAGCTCTTTGCCACGCTCGATACCACGGTACGCAAAGTGGTGCTGGAGAATATCCCCTTCCTGCTCTCAGATACGGTAGGGTTTATCCGCAAGCTGCCAACTCAGCTGGTAGAGTCGTTCAAATCGACCCTCGACGAGGTGCGCGAAGCCGACCTCCTGCTCCATGTGGTGGACATATCCCATCCCAATTTCGAGGAGCATATCGAGGTGGTGAAGCAGACCCTGCAGGAGATCGGGGCGGGTGACAAGCCGGTGTTTTTGATCTTCAATAAGGTGGACGCCTACCGCCACGTACATAAGGAGGAGGACGACCTTACGCCCGCAACGCGCGAAAACATGACTCTCGAAGAGATGAAAAAAAGCTGGATAGCGAAGGCAAACACCCCCTGCATATTTATCTCCGCAAAGGAAAAGATCAATATCGACAAGCTCCGCGGCGACCTTTACGTTATGGTGCGCGAGATCCATGCCGGACGCTACCCGTTCAACAACTACCTTTATTGATATTGACAGCCAAGTGTGGGGAGGGATGACAATCCGGGCCGGGGGTAGCTTTAAAGGGTAAGCGTCAAGTGCTCCGGAAGCCGGGCCGGGACGGATCCGGATATCCGGCGGGGTTAAATTTTCCGCGGCAGGGGCCCGTTGGAATTTTTTTTACTATTTTTAGCAAAGATTACCCTCACCCCATAAAACAGCCTCTATGCTCCATATCCTCGATCGACAGAACACGATACTCAATAAGTTCGTCCAGCGGATGCGCGACGTTAATATTCAGGGGGACAGAATGAGGTTCCGCCGCAACCTGGAACGGGTGGGGGAGGTGATGGCCTATGAAATAAGCAAAACCCTCGATTACTCCAAGACCGTCGTGGAGACGCCACTGGGCGAGGCGGAGATCAGCGTTCCGGACGACCAGGTGGTTATAGCAACCATCCTGCGGGCCGGCCTGCCCTACCACCAGGGTTTTCTAAATTTCTTCGACGACGCCCAGAACGCATTTGTATCGGCCTATCGCAAATACAGTAAGGACGGTACCTTCAACGTGAAGGTGGAATATATTTCGAGCTGCGACCTGACGGACAAGGTGTTGATCCTGGTCGATCCGATGCTCGCCACCGGTATCTCACTGGTGAAAACCTATAACGCTTTGCTGGAAAAGGGCGGGGTTCCGCGCCATACCCATGTCGCTTCGGTGATCGGAAGTGAGGAGGGTATTCTCTATACGAAGAAGCATATGCCGCTCGAACGGACTACCATCTGGTGCGCGGCTGTGGATTCCGAACTTACGGTCAAATCCTACATTATACCCGGCCTGGGCGATGCAGGAGATTTGGCCTACGGAGAGAAATTATAACCCCACCCGTCCGGATATTGTGCCGTACCGTTACCATTCCCGTTATAGGTTGCAAAGGCTTCGAATATAAGCTAATATGATGGTTCGACACTGTCTGTTAAGCCCTTCCCTTCCGAATTATACCTATAAATATCCGGTCGGCTCCTCCCGCCCAGTACATACCACCGGTATCGGTAGAATTCGAACGAGGGATGGTAGCCTTCGAGAACCTCCTCCATGCCTTCTACCCGGGCAAATTCCTTCTTTTTGATAAAGAACATCGTCGGGGAATCGCTCCGTGCGAGCGAATCGATCTGGGCCAGTGTACCGACCTTATTCAGTCTGTTTCCGATATAGACGTCCATATTCGCTGCGCGGTAGATATTGTAATAAGCGTAGTCGGATATTCCCTCCCGGTCGGCAATCTCCTTACCGGCATCGGCAATATATTTGAATCCTAAGTATTTATTGAACTGGGGCAGTCCGAAAGAAGAGACGGCGAGGGTGAAGACAATGGAGCAGGCCAGCAGGCCCACCCCGCGCGAGACCCTGCTTTTCAGTATATAATAGAGCGAGAGTAAAGCCCCCACGGAGAGGAAAAAGAAGGCGATGTGGAAGGGCACCAGGCTCTGGTAGTCGTAATTAATTATCTTCCTGGCGAGGAACGATACCGGGAAGGCCAAAAGCAGAAGCGACGCGGGAACCGCGGCCCCGAGTTTGACCCACGTATTACCGCCGAGTTTATAAATATACGCCGAGGTGAGGTAGGCGACGAACGGGGAAACGGGCAGCAGGTAGATCTCCACCTTCGAGCTGAATGCCGAAAGCATCACGAAGGTTGTGACAATGACACAAATCGAAAGGGTTTCCGTATCGTTCTTCAACACCTTGTTTTTCAATCCGGCCCACAATGCGGCGATATAGAGAAGCATCCAGGGGGCCATTATCCAGATTATATTTACAAGGTAATAATAGACCGGCTCCTTATGGTGGAAGGAGTCGATACCGCGTCCGGCAGTCTGGGTAAAGAGAAGGTTGTGGAGATATTCTTTGCCGCCGTCCAGATAAACCAGAATGAACCATAGGGCAGACAGTCCCAGCAGGATCGACCACTGCCGCCAGCCCAGGTACCGGCCCAGCGTGCGCAGTTCTTTTTTCACGGCAAGGAATACCACCATGGAGAGTACGGGGACGAAAAGCCCCACAGGCCCCTTGGAGAATACCGCCAGAAATATCCACACGGCGAGCAGCCACCTGTCCCGCCCGCGGCCGATCCCCGAATATAATTTGTAGAATGTATACAGCGACAGAACGATAAAAAAGGACATCAGCATATCCATCCTTACCACGGCCGCCGCCCCGAGGAAGATAAGGGTCGTGCCGAGCATCATATTGGAAGTTAGGGGATCGTGCTGTATGCGGGCCCGGTAGAACCACTTATCGAAGATGGCCATTATCCCCGCCGCCGAAAAGAGCGAGATGAGGCCCATGAGCCAGATGAGGTGTTTCCCGGCAACGATCCGGGCACCCATCATCAGCCACAGGAAAAGGGGCGGCTTATCGGCATAGGGTTCGCCGTGGTTGTAAAAGGCGAACCAGGTATTGTTTTCCAGCGCTTCGTCGACAATACTTACATATTTGAGCTCATTGGCAGGGGTATAGTCCCTCGCGATGAACAGGGGAAGCAGCAGCAGTATGTAGGCCAGATGCCTGGATCTCATAATCGTCGGTTGATTTGTCGGGCAATGGTCAAAAAATATACAAAAGTAAAAAATCGGACGGATATATGGCTACCGCAGCTTCGTTATAACGGGGCGGGGAGAAAAGATTTTCGGGAACAAAATTTGTGTGCATAGGAAAAAACTCATATATTTGCCTAACGGAAGAAAACATTATGGTATCGTCCTTTTCAAATACCGCATGGTGGTGGCGCTCGCAACTCGTAAAAGTCGTGAACGTTTAGCCATATATTTGCACAAAAGCAAACAATAAATTAAGGGCTGTCGGACACGACAGCCCTTAATTTTATACCCTCGGCATACGGATATTCGGGGGGGCGGGGTGCCGACGACACACCGGCCGGGACAAACAATAACAAGAAAAAGTTAAAACCGATAAGACAATGGATTACAATGTAAACGGCGAAGGCTACTATGGGGAGTTCGGGGGGGCTTATATCCCCGAGATTCTCTATGCCAACGTGAAAAACCTCCGGGAGCGCTATCTTTCCATCATGTCCGAAGAGGGGTTCCGCACGGAATTCGATGCCCTTCTGAGAGACTATGTGGGAAGGCCCTCACCCCTCTATTACGCTTCGAGGCTCTCGGAAAAATACGGAGCGCGGATATACCTCAAACGCGAAGACCTGAACCATACCGGGGCCCATAAGATTAACAACACCGTCGGTCAGATCCTTCTGGCCCGGCGGATGGGAAAGAGCCGCATTATCGCCGAGACCGGTGCGGGTCAGCACGGCGTCGCCGCGGCGACGGTATGCGCACTTAAGGGGATGAAGTGTATTGTATACATGGGCGAGACCGATATAGCCCGCCAGAGGCTCAACGTGCAGAAGATGGAGATGCTCGGGGCCGAGGTGCGTCCGGTAACCAGCGGCAACCGCACACTGAAGGACGCCACGAACGAGGCCATCCGCGACTGGTGCTGCAATCCGTCCGACACACACTACATTATCGGATCGACCGTAGGGCCGCATCCCTACCCCGATATGGTGGCACGTTTCCAGTCGGTGATCAGCGCCGAGATCCAAAAACAGCTCCTTCAGCAGGAAGGCAGGCAGAGGCCCGATTACCTTATAGCCTGTGTGGGCGGGGGAAGCAATGCGGCGGGTACATTCTACCATTATCTGGACGATGCGGCGGTGAGCCTCGTAGCGGTGGAGGCGGCCGGCCTCGGCGTGGAGAGCGGCCATACGGCGGCTACCATCCACCTGGGCAAACGCGGCATCATCCACGGCAGCCGCACCTTCGTGATGCAGGATGCCCACGGCCAGATCACCGAGCCCTACTCCGTATCGGCGGGGCTCGACTATCCCGGCATAGGGCCGATGCACGCAAACCTGGCCGCGACGGGCCGCGCCCGGATCGTCGCGGTCACGGACGACGATGCGCTGCGTGCGGCGATGGAGCTCACGCGGCTCGAAGGGATAATTCCCGCCGTCGAAACGGCCCATGCCCTGGGAGCACTCGACAAAATGGAATTCCGCCGGGAAGATGTGGTGGTTCTGACCCTCTCGGGGCGCGGCGACAAGGATATGGAAACTTACGTAGAATATTTTAACCGTACCCGCAGCGATGAAAACTAAACTTACGGCTATCTCCAAAAGCCTCCTTGCAGACCTGCGACCCCCCGTGGGCATATACCTTAAAGTGAGGGATATGTACCCCCAGTCGGCCCTGCTGGAGAGTTCCGACTACCACTCATCGGAAAACAGCTTCTCCTTTATCGGCATCGAGCCGCTGGCCCGCTTCTCCGTGCGGGACGGCAAGGTCACCGAGCAGTATCCCGACGGTACGATCGAGATAAAGCCCGTCGAGGGGCCGGGCCTGCAGGATCTGCTGAACGATTTTACAGCCTCGTTCGTGGTGGAGGGCGATACCCGGGCGGCAAACGGCCTTTTCGGGTATACCTCATACGATGCAGTAAAATATTTCGAAACGGTAGACATCACCGGCACCGATCCGCAGCTTGCGGGTATCCCGGAAATGACCTACATCTTATACCGCTATGTGGTGGCGGTCAACCATCTGCGCAACGAGATGACAGTGACCGAAAATCTTACCGAGGGCACCCCGAGCGGTGTGGAGGAGCTGCTGTCGGTGATCGAGAGCCGGAATTTTCCCACCTACGGCTTTTCGCCCCGCGGGGAGGTATCCTCGCCCGTAACGGACGGGGAGTATATGGCGATGGTAGGGAAGGGAATCTCGCACTGCATGCGTGGCGACGTTTTCCAGATCGTGCTTTCGCGCCGGTTCGAACAGCCATTTATCGGCGACGACTTTATGGTCTACCGCGCACTGCGGTCGGTCAATCCGTCGCCCTATCTCTTCTATTTCGACTTCGGATCGTTCCGGATTTTCGGCTCCTCGCCCGAGACCCATGTCAAGGTGGAAGGAAATAAAGCGACCATTGACCCCATCGCAGGGACGATATACCGCACCGGGGACGATGAAAAAGACCGCGCACTCGCCCGGCGGCTCGCTGCCGATGAGAAAGAGAATGCCGAACACGTGATGCTCGTCGATCTGGCCCGCAACGACCTGAGCCGCAACGCTTCGGGAGTCGCCGTGGAATCCTACAAGGAGCTCCAGTTCTATTCCCACGTAATCCATTTGGTATCGAGGGTAACGGGTGAGATTTCGCCCGGGACGAACCGCA